>NZ_CP118734.1:1890000-2055713 GCF_032594935.1 Streptococcus sp. 29892 | reverse complement strand
ATTTTCCTCCTCTCATTTTCTATTGGCTAGAATAGTGTACCATAAAAAGCAAAAGTTTTCCACAGATAATTTTCAAAATCCACAATGTTCATAAAAGTTTTCCACAGGATGTGAATAAAAGCTAGAACCTTTGTTGATTCTAGCTTTCTTTGTCTTTTTAATTGTGGAAAAAAGTGTTTATGAAAATATTCTATAAACAGGCTTATTTTAAATTGTTGATAATTCGCTCAAATTCTTCAAGGCTATTAAAGCTGATTCGAATTTCTCCATTGCCATTTTTTTTCTGAAGAATTTTTGTAGAGGTTCCCAGTAGTCTGGTCAGTAAGTCTTCTTGCTCCTTGAGAAATTGATTTTTTGGTTGTGTCTTTATTTTTTTCTTCTTGGATAGAATTTTTTCAAGAGCCCGCACACTTAGATCTTTTTCGATGATTTCCTGAACCCAAGTAGCTTGCTTTACTTCTGAAAATGCAACTAACTGACGCGCGTGGCCTTGCGAAATTTTTCCTTCTTTTATTGCTTGCTGTGTTTCTTTAGAAAGATTTAATAAACGTAGTAAGTTACTGATATAAGGTCTTGATTTTCCCATGATTTGAGCAATTTCATCATGCTTCAATCCCTTGCTGAGTAGTTTTTGATAGGATGTTGCTTCTTCGATAGGATTTAAATCTGAACGCTGTAAATTTTCAATGATTGCCTGATAGAGCAAATCATCATCACTCAATTCTTTGACGATAGCGGGAATTGCTGTTAATCCAGCTAATTGACTAGCTCTCCATCTTCTCTCACCTGCTAATAGTTCATAACCAATAATGGACGACTTTCTTACAATGATTGGTTGGATCAATCCGTTTTCTTTTATAGACTGAGCTAATTCTTCTAGCTTATTTTGGTCAAAATGTATTCTTGGTTGGTAAGGATTTGGCTGAATATCTGAAATATTGATAGTACGTAGTTCTTCCATAATGTTCATTTTAGCAAAAAAAAACAGACTTTACAATCATGTAAAGTCTAGTTTAGATACTACTATTATTGAAGTTGTTCGGTAGAGTGTGTCAACTTGATGTCAACAGTTTCTTTCTTATTGTTTCTATAATAGGTGATGCTTATGCTATCTCCAATTTGGTGCTTATAAAGCGCACTCTGTAGATCACTTTTATTTTCGATGACATCCCCGTCAATTTCAGTAATAACATCATAGGTTTCAAATTTTCCATCTGCTGGTAGGCCTGCTTGTGTAGAAACAACGATAACACCAGATGTTAATTCAGTGTTGGAAAGTCCTGCTTTTTCAAGTTGACTAGTTGACAAATCTGTCAAGTTAACCATGTGAACACCCAGAGCAGGTCGACTGACCTTACCATCTGTTTCCAGTTGATTGATAATGGCCACCGCATCGTTGGAAGGAATTGCAAATCCCATACCTTCAACTGTAACACCAGAACTAGTCAAAGAACTGGAGGAAATTTTGCTAGAAGTAATTCCGATCACTTGACCTTGAATATTGATGAGTGGTCCACCAGAGTTACCTGGGTTAATAGCTGTATCTGTTTGAATAGCATTGGTTGAAATGGTTTGCCCATCTTCAGACTGAGAGGTGACAGTACGACTGAGGCTGGAGATAATCCCCTGTGTGACGGTATTTGCGTAAACACTCCCTAGAGGACTACCGATTGCAATAGCTGTTTCACCAACCTTAATGGTGTCTGAGTCCGCAAATTCAGCTACTGCTGTCACCTTGTCTGCAGTGATTTTGATAACAGCTATGTCAGAGTAGGTGTCAGCACCCACTAATTCCCCAGCTACTTTCTCTCCAGAAGCTAGAAGGATATCAATTTTTTCAGCATTATTGATTACGTGGGTATTGGTTACGATATAGGCATTATTACCATCTTTCTTATATATAACCCCAGATCCCTCACCAGCTACTGCTAATTCGTCGGAACTGGCAATATTTCCAAAAATAGCGCTCAGGCTATTACTTGCTGCAGTTTGATAGTTAATCACGGAAACCACAGCGTTCTGTACTTTTTCGACAGCTTTGGTTGTCGATGTTTCATTATCATATTGGACATTGCTGACGCTAGTAATAGCTGAGCTAGCTTGCTGGACTTGAGGTTGAAATAGGGGGGCTGTCAATGCACCAGCTAATCCGCCCACAAAACCAACTACAAATAGAATAGCGAATTTCAAATATTTTTTCATATAGAGGATCCTTTTCCTTTCTTACATTTTCCTTAAGATTACTCTTGCTTTCTTAATTATAGCTTAAAGTTTTCAAAAATCAATCCACAACCTGTGGATAACTATGTGAATAATGTGAATTTGCTTTGAAATTTTGAGATTTTTTCGGATTATCTACTAGCAGAAACCTGTGGATATGTTACAATATTTTTATGAAAATAAAATTGATAACCGTTGGAAAATTGAAAGAAAAATACCTTAAAGATGGTATTGCTGAATATAGTAAACGTTTAGGTCGTTTTACAAAGTTGGAACTGATTGAACTGGCTGACGAGAAGACGCCAGATAAGGCTAGTCAGGCAGAAAATGAGCAGATATTGAAAAAGGAAGCTGAGCGAATTATGGCTAAAATTGGTGAAAGAGATTATGTCATCGCTCTGGCCATTGAAGGAAAGCAGTTTCCCTCTGAAGAATTTAGCAAGAAACTAGCTGACATTACAGTGAGTGGCTATTCTGATATTACTTTTATTATCGGTGGAAGTCTTGGATTGGATCCACAAGTGAAAAAAAGAGCCAATTTACTGATGAGTTTTGGACAATTGACCCTCCCTCACCAACTAATGAAATTGGTTCTTATCGAGCAAATTTATCGCGCCTTTATGATTCAACAAGGCAGTCCCTACCATAAATAGTTTCACGTGAAACAAGGAGTTAGAATGAAGCAGAAAGATTATCGTGTTTTTGAAGGCTTGCGGGTAGCTTGTTGCTTGACCTTTATTAGTGGTTATCTCAATGCCTTTACCTACGTGACCCAAGGTGGTCGTTTTGCTGGTGTACAATCTGGCAATGTGATTTCTCTTGCCTACTATATGGCCAAGGGGGATTTTGTTCAGGTAGCAAACTTTTGTATTCCAATTCTATTTTTTGTATTTGGTCAATTTTTCACTTACTTAGCTAGAAGGTATTTTGAAAAACAATCTTGGTCCTGGCACTTTGGTAGTAGCTTGATTATGCTAATTTGCATTCTTTTGACAATTTTTTTATCTCCTCTTATGCCTGCTTCTTTCACCATAGCTAGTTTGGCTTTTGTAGCCTCTATTCAGGTAGAAACCTTTAGAAGGTTGAGAGGTGCTCCCTATGCCAATGTCATGATGACTGGAAATGTAAAGAATGCAGCCTATCTATGGTTTAAAGGCATGATTGAACAGGATGCAGAGCTGAAAAAGACAGGAAGAAATATTTTACTTACGATTATTGGTTTTATGCTTGGTGTTATAAGTGCAACGCAGCTATCATTTCAGTTTAAAGAATATGCTTTAATCGGCATTCTCCTACCAGTCCTCTATATCAACTATCAATTATGGCAAGAAAAAAGACCTATCTCACGATAGGCCAAGATGATTCCAGCAGGATTCGAACCTGCGACCGTTCGCTTAGAAGGCGAATGCTCTATCCAGCTGAGCTATGGAACCCTAACTATTTAATTGTACATTAAACGATTAACTCTGTCAATAGTGCAAAAATTTTTAAAAAACTATTGACAAAAAATTATCGGTGTATTATACTAGTTATTGTTCTGAAAAAATGGTCCGTTGGTCAAGGGGTTAAGACACCGCCTTTTCACGGCGGTAACACGGGTTCGAATCCCGTACGGACTATTCTTTCCGCCATAGCTCAGTCGGTAGAGCGCATGACTGTTAATCATGATGTCACAGGTTCGAGCCCTGTTGGCGGAGTAAATAAAGACTAGGAAACTTTGAGAAATCAAGGTTTTATTTTTTTAAAAAATTTATAGTAAATGAAAACCTCTCAGTAATCTATCTATACTGGGAGGTTTTTATTGTACTTATTTCGAAAGATTTGGTAGCTAATAAACAGGCCAAGGGCGGAGAATGAGATTATTAAACCTAAGTAAAAACCTTGAGGTGTAAAGGTAAGAATTACTTGTGATTGCCCAGGCTTGACATCAACTTTCATAAAACCACTTTGTGCTTTTTGAATACTTACTGGTTCCCCATCAATTGTTGCAGACCATCCTTTATCGTAGGGTAGGGTTAAAAGAAGAGAAGCTTCATTTTCTGTTTCAAAGTCAATAGTGACCGTGTTTCCTTCAGTTTTTGTAACACTATTTTTTTCTTTTAGAATAGATACAGCATCTTGGAATGCGATTAGATCTAGACGGTAGAATTGAGGTTTATCGAAGGAAACTTGATTATTTTCAGGAAAGTGAATGTCAACCTTTACTACCTGTTCTTCAGGGAAATCACCAACATTAAAGAACGAAAAAGCATTATCTAATGTAAACTCAGTTGACTGATTGTTGACAGAGATGACAACTTTCTTATGGTTCTCATTTGAAAACGTTATTTTTGGTAAATTAAGATAGACTTGACTATTTGCAGGCACTGTTAATGTATAACTAACTTTAGCACTCGTTTCCTCATTTGCTTTATTAACAGTGATACGATTTCCTAATTCAGTCGCATATTGAGATGAAGTGATTGGAATGCTGTAGTAATATTTATGGTTTACACCAGATAGCTGATTGAGGAAATTTGTTTGATTATCAAGTGTGAGGTTTGTAAACTTTACATCCTTGTAAACTTGATTGGTGAGAATAGCCAGACCTTGATTAAAACTATTTTCATACAAGTTCATTTTATCACTACTTTGATAAAGTGAAAAACCAAATTTATTTGGATCAAGAGTTGCTAGATTGTATTTTATGCCAAATAGACTATCAGCAATGATGGTATTATTTTGATAGCGGAGGTTAAGATTGGTCCCATCTGAACGAAAACCTAATTTATCAAGGACAGAGCTAGAAGCTCTATTGCGAATAGAAGAGAATTGAGAAATACCATTGTAGTTGTACTTCATACTATCATTGCCTGTTTGAGGTAACAATCTTTCAGTCCTATAGAAAGCAGTATTATCAGACTTTGCTGACTTGACAAGCTTGTCAATATCTGTCAATTTTTCTTCATAGTTTGAACGACTTGGAAAATGCCATTCCTCAGATAATCCCTGTACTTGATAGTGAGTATGGATACCGATTTCAAATAATCCAAAGAATAGAAAAATAGTAGCAATCCATTTAGCAGATAGCTTTCGATGCAAAAGGAGCCAAAATAGGACAATGTAAAGAATTAGAAATTCAACTGTCAATAGAAAGTTTACATCTTGTAAGAATTCATAGTTCTGCTTAAATAGATAAGTTAGTAGAAAACCTAGTAATATAACCGAGATGCTTCCATAGAGGCTTTTAATAGAAACTTGCTTTAATCGTATAATTGTTTCTGCAGCTAGGTAAATAAGGATGGTTGATAAGACCCATGCATAACGATAAAGAAACATGTTAGGAGCATGCATTCCCTGCCAGAATAGATTGAGAGGCTGTAAATAGAAACTGGCTAAGATGGTTATTAGCAACAATCCATAGGACAACTTAACCTGCCATCTTATGTCTTTCAAAGTAAAAAATAGGATAGTCAATAAAAGTGGCAATAACCCTACATAAATCATGGGAATGGAACCAAATTTTGTTGTGTCAAAACTACCGACTAAATTCTTTGCAAAGAAATCCAAATACCAGGAGTCTTCCGTTTTTAGATTGACAATCTTTGTAAAGGTTTCACCGTGCGTTTTCAAATCTAGATAGGTAGGAAGTAGCATAAACATACTAGTTAGTGCTGATAAAATTGACACAACTGTAAAGTTTATAAATATTTTTATCCTGTTTTTTTCCAACCAAGATAATTGAACAAGTGCCCACAGTGCTAGAAAAATGGCAGCCATATAGCCAAAGTAGTAGTTTTGAACAAACAAGCAAGTCAAGGCTATATAGTAAATGACTTGATTTTTTCCTTCTATCAATCGATGCAAACCTAGAAGGATAATAGGAATGAGGATGAAGACATCTAGCCAGCTATTGATTTCTAATTGACTGGTAGAAAAGCTCATCAATGAGTAGGAAGTGGAAAGAAGAAGTGCCCAGGAAGGTTCAAGTTTTTTATGTATCCCTTTCAAGCTAAAATAGGTTGACAAACCTATCAATCCAAACTTGACAACAGTGACAAGATAGAGGGCATCTGGCATGGATTGTAAATCAAAGAAGAATACAATAGGTGATAGAAAGGAACCTAGATAGTAAGAAGATAAGGCATAGAAATTCAAGCCTAATCCACTTGTAAAGGTATAAAAAAGAGAACCATCACCGTGTAAAGTATTGCGTAAGGTTTGATTAAAAATGACATATTGATGGAAGCCATCGCTAGCCAAAATGGTTGTATCACTTCCCCACCAAATACCTTGAAAAGCTAGGACAAGGGAAATAATTCCTAGAGGAATCAAAAAAGATAGGAGGTAATAGATAGATTTTTTTGTAAATATTTTTTTCATAGATTTAAAAGAAAAGGCGAGTAAATCGCCTTTTTATTATGCTTTCCAAAGTTCTTGTACTTTTGCTTGTACTTCAGCATTTTCCAAGAATTCGTCGTAGGTTTCGTCAATGCGGTCAATCACGCCATTTTTAGAGATAACAATGATGTGGTTTGCTAAAGTTTGAATAAATTCATGGTCATGGCTAGCAAAGATGATGGACTCTTTGAAGGCTTTCAAACCATCGTTTAGACTGGAAATAGATTCCAAGTCTAGGTGGTTGGTCGGGTCATCCAATACCAAGACATTGGATTTGAGGAGCATAAGTTTAGATAACATCACGCGCACCTTTTCGCCCCCTGACAAGACATTGACAGGTTTGTTCACTTCATCGCCAGAGAAGAGCATACGGCCCAAGAAACCACGCAAGAAGGTATTATCATCTTCTTCCTTGCTAGCAAATTGACGGAGCCAGTCTAGGATGGATTCGTTGGTGTCAAAATCACGGCTGTTGTCTTTTGGTAGGTAAGATTGACTGGTAGTGACACCCCACTTGACAGTACCTTCATACTCGATATCACCCATCAAGGCACGAATCAGAGCAGTTGTTTGGATGTCGTTTTGGCCAATGAGGGCCGTCTTATCACCTGGACGTAGGATAAAGCTGATATTATCCAAAATGGTTTCACCGTCGATGACAACTTTCAAGTTTTCAACGGTTAGGAGGTCATTACCGATTTCACGTTCAGATTTGAAGTTGATAAATGGGTATTTACGGCTAGAAGGGATAATTTCTTCCAACTCAATTTTATCCAACATCTTTTTACGAGAGGTTGCTTGTTTAGACTTTGAAGCATTGGCAGAGAAGCGGGCAACGAATTCTTGTAATTCCTTGATTTTTTCTTCTGCTTTTGCGTTACGGTCTGCTTGCAAACGAGCTGCCAATTCACTGGATTGTTTCCAGAAGTCGTAGTTACCAACGAAAATCTTGATTTTACCGAAGTCAAGGTCGGCCATGTGGGTACATACTTTGTTTAGGAAGTGGCGGTCGTGGGATACGACGATAACTGTATTTTCAAAGTCAATCAGGAAATCTTCCAACCAGTTGATGGATTGAATATCCAAACCGTTGGTCGGCTCGTCCAAGAGAAGCACATCAGGTTTACCAAAGAGGGCCTTGGCCAAGAGAACTTTGACCTTCTCACCATTGGTCAATTCGCTCATGTTTTGGTAGTGGAGATCTTCTGATATATTAAGGTTTTGGAGCAATTGTGAAGCTTCACTTTCTGCTTCCCAGCCACCAAGTTCAGCAAATTCACCTTCTAATTCAGCAGCACGGACACCATCTTCATCAGAAAAATCTTCTTTCATGTAGATGGCATCTTTTTCTTTCATAATGCTGTAAAGTTGTTCATTCCCCATGATAACGACGTCAATCACGCGCTCATCTTCATAGTCGAAATGGTTCTGACGTAGCACAGAAAGGCGTTCGTCTGGTCCAAGGGAGATATGGCCTGTTGAAGGCTCAATGTCACCTGCAAGGATTTTCAAGAATGTAGATTTACCAGCACCGTTGGCACCAATTAAACCGTAGGTGTTTCCAGCTGTAAATTTAATATTGACATCATCAAATAATTTGCGGTCGCTAAAGCGAAGCGACACATCAGATACTGTAAGCATAGTTTCTCCTCTATTTCTGTCTATTAGTTTAATTGTACTAGAAAGAACTTGAATTTTCAATGAATTACATTGGAATTAAAATATCTTCATCGTAATGTTTATGGTCTTTTTGTAAGCTAAAACCACGTCCACGAACTTGACTGGCAGGCATAACAACCATAAAAGCAGCTTCATCGATTTCTAGTATAGCTGTTTCCAATTTTTGCATCTCTGGAATAGAGATGGTAGTCATCAACATACGCTTGTCAACACCTGTAAATCCTCCGACAACAGGAAACTCTGTTACACCACGATCTGCCACCTTTGTGATGTAGTCTTTGATTTGGCTAGATTTATGGGAAATAATCATGACATTCCGTGAGGATTGACTTCCAGACATCATACGGTTGACAATGTAAGTAATAGTCATGAGGGCAATAATCGAATGCATGACAGTATCTGGATCAAAAGCGATGAAACCAAGTCCAACGATAATGCCATCGATAATAGCCATTGTTACTCCTAGTGATAGGGGAGTGTATTTATGAATCAATTGAATAAGGATACCGGTACCACCGGTAGATGAGTTTCCACGAAAGACAAGTCCCAGTCCAAATCCAAGGATAATCCCACCAAAAATAGCAGCAAGTAAAGGATTATCTGTCAAGTTTGGTAAACCAGCTGTCAACTTGATGCAAAATGGATAAATTAAGGAGCCGTAAACGGTTTTGACAAAGACAGATTTCCCTAGAAAAATCCAACAAATAATGAGTAAGGGAATATTGCAATAGAGGACAAACTCGGCAGGGTTCCAGCCTAGCAAGGCATTGAGAGCGATGGCTAGTCCTCCTACTCCCCCAGAAACGATATTATTTTCTAAAAATAGACTGTTAAAACCGATAGCCATAACGATGGAACCAAGGGTCACATAAGCAAAATCTTTAATCCGTTCTTTCATTATTTCTCCTTCTTTGATTTCATAGAATGCAATTTATATTATCCCTAAAATCTAGCTTATCGTCAAGGCTTGGAAGTATTGACTTTCTAATTTTTAAGAGGTATAATGGTATTCAATCAGAAGAGTAGGTAATCTTCCATTTTTAGAGAGCTTGTGGTTGCTGTGAACAGGTAATGGTGATTAGTGAATGGACTGATTTTACAAGGAATTCGAACCAATAAGGATTCGGCTAGCAGGCCTTATGTGCATTAAGATAGGAGCAGTTGCTCTTAAGTAAGGTGGCACCGTGTCCAAGACGCCCTTGCACAGTTTTTTCTGTGTGGGGCTTTTTCTATGAACTTTATCAGATGAGGTGAACTGATGACCAAACCAATTATTTTGACAGGAGATCGTCCAACAGGTAAACTCCATATCGGCCACTATGTAGGCTCTTTGAAAAATCGTGTTCTACTGCAAAATGCTGGACAGCACGAGCTTTTTGTATTTTTAGCTGACCAGCAAGCGTTGACAGATCATGCCAAAGACCCGCAGAAAATTGTAGAGTCCGTTGGAAATGTGGCCCTTGATTACCTAGCGGCAGGTCTAGATCCAGCTAAGACAACTATTTTCATTCAAAGTCAAATTCCTGAATTAGCAGAATTGACAATGTACTACATGAACTTGGTATCTGTTGCTCGTTTAGAACGCAATCCGACTGTTAAAACCGAGATTGCTCAGAAGGGATTTGGCGAAGGAATTCCAGCAGGTTTCTTGGTTTATCCAGTTTCACAAGCTGCGGATATCACAGCCTTCAAGGCAAACTTTGTCCCTGTTGGAAATGACCAGAAACCCATGATTGAGCAGACCCGCGAAATCGTTCGTAGTTTCAACCATGCTTACCAAACCGATATTTTAGTGGAACCGGAAGGGATTTATCCTGAAAATGAGGCAGCAGGTCGCTTGCCAGGTTTGGATGGAAATGCTAAGATGTCTAAGTCGCTTGGAAATGGGATTTACTTGGCAGATGACATGGATACACTTAAAAAGAAAGTCATGTCCATGTACACAGACCCAAACCATATCCGTGTAGAAGATCCAGGTCAGATTGAAGGAAACATGGTTTTCCATTATCTTGATGTTTTCGGACGTGAAGAAGACAAGGCTGAGATTGAGGCTATGAAGGAACACTACCAGCGTGGTGGCTTGGGTGATGTCAAGACCAAACGCTATCTTTTGGACATTTTGGAACGGGAGCTAGGTCCAATCCGTGAGCGTCGCTTGGAGTTTGCACAAGATATGGGTCAAGTGTATGCTATGTTGGAAGAAGGAAGTCGCAAGGCTCGTCAGGTCGCAGCAACAACTCTGGATCAAGTCAAGGATGCTATGGGAATTAACTATTTTAAATAAGGTTAACAATAAAAGAGCAATGTCTAAAAAACGTTGCTTTTTTCATTTGTTTTATAATAAAGTAAAAAACAAACGTTCGATTTTCTAAAAGAAAGTGGTAAAGAATTTTCTGAATTTTTATTATTACTTATTTTAAAGCGAATAATATTTGACAAATGATTTCAAAATGTTATCATAAATAAAATAATCATAGCGATAGCTAGTAACAAAAAAAGAAAAGAGGAAGAAAATGTCAAACTGGGACACTAAATTTTTGAAAAAAGGCTTTACCTTTGATGATGTATTACTCATTCCGGCTGAAAGTCATGTATTGCCACATGATATTGATTTAAAAACACAATTAGCACCTAACTTGACTTTAAATCTTCCGATTATTTCTGCGGCTATGGATACCGTAACGGATAGCAAAATGGCCATTGCTATGGCGCGTGCAGGTGGTTTGGGAGTTATCCATAAGAATATGTCTATTACAGAGCAGGCTGAAGAAGTTCGTAAGGTAAAACGTTCTGAAAATGGTGTCATTATTGATCCATTTTTCTTAACTCCAGAGCATACCATTGCTGAAGCTGAGAAACTCATGGGGACCTACCGTATCTCTGGTGTGCCAATCGTAGAAACGATGGAAAACCGTAAGTTAGTTGGGATTATCACCAACCGCGATATGCGCTTTATCTCAGACTACTCACAACCAATTTCTACCAATATGACCAGTGACGGCTTGGTAACAGCGCCAGTTGGAACAGATCTTGCGACTGCTGAAGCTATTCTTCACAAACACCGTATTGAAAAATTGCCACTGATTGATGAAAATGGTCGTTTGTCAGGTTTGATTACCATCAAAGATATTGAAAAAGTGATTGAGTTCCCAAATGCTGCCAAGGACGAATTTGGTCGTCTTTTGGTTGCAGGTGCTGTGGGCGTTACTTCTGATACCTTTGAACGTGCTGAAGCTCTCTTTGAAGCAGGTGCAGATGCGATTGTCATCGATACAGCTCATGGTCATTCAGCTGGTGTTTTGCGTAAGATCAAAGAAATCCGCGAACACTTCCCAACTCGTACCTTGATTGCCGGCAACATTGCCACAGCTGAAGGTGCACGTGCCCTTTATGAAGCAGGGGTTGATGTCGTTAAAGTTGGTATTGGTCCAGGTTCCATCTGTACAACACGTGTCATCGCAGGTGTAGGGGTTCCTCAAGTGACAGCTATTTACGATGCGGCAGGTGTTGCTCGTGAATATGGTAAAACCATCATTGCTGATGGTGGTATCAAGTATTCAGGTGACATTGTCAAGGCTCTTGCAGCTGGTGGTCATGCTGTCATGCTTGGCTCTATGTTCGCTGGAACGGATGAGGCACCCGGTGAAACAGAAATCTTCCAAGGTCGTAAGTTCAAGACCTATCGTGGTATGGGCTCTATTGCAGCCATGAAACAAGGTTCAAAAGACCGTTATTTCCAAGCATCTGTCAATGAAGCTAACAAGTTGGTTCCAGAAGGAATTGAAGGTCGTGTAGCCTATAAAGGTTCTGTTGCAGATATGATTTTCCAAATGGTTGGCGGACTTCGCTCAGGTATGGGCTATGTAGGTGCCGGTAATTTGACTGAGTTACATGAAAATGCTCAATTTATCGAAATGTCGGGTGCTGGTTTGAAAGAAAGCCATCCACACGATGTTCAAATCACAAATGAAGCTCCAAACTATTCAGTACAATAAGAATAAGACCCTGATTGACAGGGTCTTTACTATTTTGTAAACATAGTTGACAAATTTGTAATTTTTTAGTTCTATGTGAAGAGCTGCAACTACAATTGGAGCTAGGGAAAGCCAGTTTACGAAGTAATAAAAAAGTAACTGACTATAAAATCAGTTACTTGCTTTCAACGATAGTGCCAGACTGGATATGAAAGATTTTTAAACTATCTGGTAGCTTGTGTAAATGGTCCAAAGATGTTGTAGTGATAAAGGTTTGAATAGTATCTGTAATGGTTTCTAGTAGTTTGATTTGTCGATTGTTATCTAGCTCACTCATAACATCGTCTAAAAGTAGAATTGGGTATTCTCTAGTGATTTCCTTCATCAGTTCGATTTCAGCAAGTTTGAGCGACAAAACAAGACTACGATGTTGTCCCTGGCTACCATAATGGGCATTCATACCATTTATAAAGAAAGCTACATCATCTCGGTGTGGGCCAACTCCTGTATTTTTCTTAAACAAATCACGTTTACGAGACTTTTCTAGTTCTGTCAAGAATATGTCAATCAAGTTGTCAGTGTTTGTAAAGTTTATAGAGGATTGATATTCGATAGTTAGTTCCTCTTTCTTATCTGAAATATCTTGAACTTTTCTATTTCCGAATTCCTCTAATTTCCCTAGAAAGTCAATACGATGTTGGATAACACGACTACCATATTCAGCAAGTTGCTGATCTAACACGGATAGGAAGTTCTCATCAATCTTATCTGTAGATTTGAGGTAAGTATTTCTTTGTTTTAAAACGTGGTTATAATTCGATAGGTCAGCAAGATAGAGGGGCTTGATTTGACCCAATTCGACATCAATGAACTTTCTTCTCAAAGCAGGGGCACCTTTAATCAGCTGTAAATCTTCAGGGGCGAAGAGAACAACATTCATGTGGCCAATATAGTTGGAAAGCTTGGCTTGTTTAAGGTGGTTGACCTTGGTTATCCGTCCCTTTTCTGTCAACTGTATGTCAAGTGGAACTTTACCATTTTTCCGATGGAGTAAACCGGATATGGTCAATTCCTTTTCTTGAAATTGTAGTAAATCCTTGTCTGTTCGGGTACGGTGGCTGCGTGTCAAGGCTAAAAAATAGATAGCTTCTAAAATATTGGTTTTACCTTGAGCATTCTCACCCAAAAAGACATTAAGCCCCTTGTTGAACTCGATATCTTGTTGCCTGTAATTGCGAAAGTGCCGTAATGCTAATGTTTCAAGCCACATTTTTACATACCAGGGAAACGAACAGGTTTTCTTTCAGTATTTTTAGTTACTTTTTTAGGAGTTTTTACCTGTTTCTTATTCTTTTTATTTTCTTGATTTAACTTTTTAACGATTGCAGCCACACGTTCTTTTTCAGCTTGTTCTTCTTGGTATTGCTGTATTTCTTCTGTACTAGGTGCAATGATTGTGATACTAATGTTGTGGTCAGGTAGCGTGATAATATCACCGATGCGGATTTTTTTACCTCGTCTTTTTTCGTCTTCTTCGTTAAAAAGGATGGTATTTTCTTCAAGGAAACCTTTAATGGCCCCTCCTGAGTGTAGAATACCAGTTGTTTTTAGTAATGCTTGTAATGTGATGTAGTCATCAAATAATTTAAATTTCATAAGTCACCTCGTTACAGAATATTATATCACAGAAAAATGATATAATGGAAGGTACAATGTTTGAAAGAGGAAGAAGATGAAATTACAAGAAGGAATTGATTTGCATTTTATTGAAACAGATCAGTTTACTACAAATAGAATAAAAGTGCGTTTTGCAGCCGAGATGAATGAGGCGACGGTAGCAGGACGTGTGCTAGTTGCTAATATTCTGGAAATGGGCAACCAAGATTATCCAACGGCTCAGGCGATGCGTAGGCGGTTGGCAGAGCTATACGGAGCACATTTCTCAACGTCTGTTGCTAAACGTGGCCGTGTACATCTAGTTGATTTGACCATTTCTTACGTCAATCCACGTTATTTGCCTAATAATGAAGATATTACCCTAGCAATTCTTGATTTTTTATATGCCTGCCTATTTCGTCCTCTCAAGCAAGGTCGGGGGTTTGATCAGAAAATCTTTGAAGTGGAGAAAAAGAATTTAATCAATTTTCTTGAGTCTGAGGTAGAAGATAATTTCTACCATGCTGATGTCGAATTAAATAGGTTATTTTATCAAGATGAGGCCTTACAAATTCCGCGAGTTAGTCGTCTAGATTTAGTTGAGAAGGAAACAGCAGAATCGGTATTTAAAATCTATCGGAATATGTTGCGGGTAGATAAGATTGACATCTTTGTCATTGGAACTGTCAATCAGGACTTGGTTCGTGAAAAATTGGAAACCTTCAAATTTACTTATAGAAAACCTAAGTTAGAATTAGAATATCAGCAGAACTATTCAAAGGTTACTCGCGAGAAGGTCGAACGCAAACAGGCAAGACAATCCATTTTAGAATTGGCTTATCATTTACAAGTCCTTTACAATGATGTAAATTACCCTGCCTTAGTTGTTTTTAATGGTTTACTCGGTGCCTTTTCACATTCTAAATTGTTTGTAAATATTCGTGAAAAGGAGAGTTTGGCCTATACAATCGGAAGTCAGGTGTCTATTTTTTCTGGAATGATGAAGGTTTATGCAGGCATCAGCCGCGGAGATCGTTTGAAAGTGATGAAACTAATTAGTAAGCAATTGCTCGATTTGAAACGAGGAAAGTTTACAGAGGATGAATTAGAGTTGACAAAGAATATGCTTATTCATTCAGCAACCCTTGCTCAAGATAGACAGAATAACTTGATAGAACAGACCTACAACCAGATAAGTATGGGGGAACGTAATTTAACATGGTTAGAATGGATAGAAGCTGTAAAGTTGGTGTCAATTGAGGATATTGTTCGAGTGGGCAAGATGATAAATTTACAGGCTGTTTACTTTATGGAGGGAACAGAGGAATGAAATTAATCGAGAAAAAGTATCCGTATCTGAAAGAACCTGTCTATCAGACACAACTTGACAACGGGTTGACAGTCATTCTCTTGCCTAAGACCGATTTTCATGAAACTTACGGAGTGATTACGACAAATTTTGGAGCTTTACATACCCATATTCTTTTTGAAGATGGTAGGTCTAGTAGCTATCCTGCTGGTATCGCACATTTCTTAGAGCATAAGTTGTTTGAAACGGAAGATGGAGAAGATGTCATGAATGAGTTTTCGAAATTTGGTGCCAGTGCCAATGCCTATACCAGTTTTAGACAGACTAGTTATCTATTTTCTACTACTCAAGAGGTTTTGCCAGCCTTGGCTTTGTTACAATCTTTTGTTCGTCAACCTTATTTTACAGATGGAAATGTGGCACGAGAACAAGGGATTATCGAGCAAGAAATCGAAATGTATCAAGATGATGTCGATTATCGATTGTTTACAGGAATTTTAGGGTCACTTTACCCTCAAACTCCCTTGGCTCATGATATTGCTGGTACGGTTGCTTCGATTGAGCAGATTACAGCAGATGATTTGTATGAGAATTTTGATCTGTTTTATCATCCGTCCAACATGAATTTATTCGTCATTGGTAACTTTGATTTGGATCAGGTATGGCAGCAGATTTCAAGCTATCAGGCAGCGCAACTTGATGAAAAACTGCCTAGGTTTGATATAAAGGCAATTGAAAAACTGCCTATTCTTCAGCACCGTATGGAAGAGTTTGAAGTATCTACTCCAAAATTAGCAGTTGGTTTACGGGGAAATGATGAATTTGAACCTGCTGAAATGCAGCAGTATCGCCTGTGCTTACAGCTTTTGTTTGCCATGTTGTTCGGTTGGACTTCTAAACGCTATCAGAACCTGTATGAACAGGGGAAAATTGATTCCTCATTCCAGTTTCAACTAGAAGTTACTCCAGACTATCATTATTTGGTTATTTCTGGTGATACGCAGGAGCCTATTACCTTGTCGAGTATGCTGATGAGGGCTGTTCGCAATTTTGAACGAGATGAGGATATCAATGATGATCATTTGCAACTGCTGAAGAATGAAATGTATGGCGATTTTATCCGTAGCTTGAATTCCTTGGAATTTACAGCTAGTCACTTTGTGGCTCAGTATTCGGATGTTGAGAATGTATTTGATTTGCCACAATTGGTGGAAGAAATCAATTTAGAGGATATTAGGGAGGCAGGCCGGCGTTTTATTGGTCAGTGTGACATGACTGATTTTACGATTATTCCCAAATAAAAGGACCTAACTCATCGAAATTTCCTTAGATTTTTGTTAGAATAGAGTATTGTATATTAGTGAATAGAGGGGAGAGTTAGTAGTGCGACAAAAGAGTATTGGTGAGGTACTTAGAGCAGCGCGTGAGTCACGAGGTTGGACCTTTGTTGATTTGCAGAGAATGACGAAAATCCATGCAAGGTATTTGCAAGCATTGGAGTACAATGATTTTGATTCTATTTCTGAAGATGAGGATGTTGATTACGTCTTAACGGTTTATGCAGATGCCTTAGAATTGGATGCAGATGTTCTGTTAGAAGCCTACGATAGCAATAGTTTGATAAAGTATCGTGAAGAAGGCGAGGAGGAAATCTTAGCGGCAGAATTGAAAAGAAGCTATCGGGTAAAAAAGAAAGATCATAAATCCTTTCTTCCCTTGATTTATCTCTTGCTTGCTTCAGCTTTCATCATTATTTTTGTGACCTATATAGCATATAGCCGTATGCAAAATCAAGTGTTGCCTACTTCGGAAACTTCCTACTCTGTTGTTGGGCAAACTGCTACAAGTACGTCTTCTGAAACAAGCACACCAGAGCAGTCCACAACTTCGTCAAGTAGCATTTCTGCTAAGAATATTAGCATTTCAGGTAGTGGAGATTACATTGTAGCGACTGTTACAGAAACTGTTTATCCAGTGGAAGTTACCCTTTCGGTTAAAGATGCTACTAGCTGGATTAGTTTATCCGGAACAGAATTGGCAGAGGGAGTAGTACTTTCTCCTGAAAATCCGACGGTTACGACTAGCCTGCCAGAAGGCATCAGCGAAGCCTATCTTGTTTTAGGTGTAGTGAAAGGGGTAGATATTACTATCGCCGGTCAACAATTGGATACGAAAGCATTAACGAGTGATACAGGTTCTATTGGACTTGTATTTGAATAAAAAGGAAATACAATGAAAAAAGAAAATATTCCCAACGCTTTGACAGTCGGACGGATTTTGATTATTCCAATCTTTATCCTTCTTCTTACTGTCTGGCAGTCAGCTATTAGCCATATTTTAGCGGCAGTCATTTTTGCCCTGGCAAGTATTACGGATTATCTGGATGGTTATTTGGCTCGTAAGTGGCAGGTAGTGACAAACTTTGGTAAGTTTGCAGATCCGATGGCTGATAAGATTTTGGTTATGTCTGCCTTCATTATGTTGGTGGAACTTGGTTTTGCTCCAGCATGGGTGGTAGCAATTATTATCTGTCGTGAATTGGCAGTGACCGGTCTTCGTTTGCTCTTGGTTGAAAATGGTGGAACCGTTTTGGCAGCAGCTATGCCAGGTAAAATTAAGACATTCTCACAGATGTTTGCGGTGATTTTTCTGCTCTTGCATTGGAGTTTGTTGGGTCAGATTACGCTTTATATTGCACTTTTCTTTACCCTTTATTCAGGCTATGACTATTTCAAGGGTGCATCTTTCTTATTCAAAGATACGTTTAAGTGATGACAAATATTATTGAAGTAAAAAATCTTAAGTATAAATATAGTCAAGATGATGAGGATTATACCTTAAACGATGTTTCGTTTCACGTGAAACAGGGTGAATGGTTGTCCATCATCGGTCATAATGGTTCAGGGAAGTCAACAACTGTTCGTTTGATTGATGGATTATTGGAAGCTGAGTCTGGAGATATTATCATTGATGGTGATGTCCTAACAGTTGATAATGTCTGGGATAAGCGTCGCCTGATTGGTATGGTATTTCAAAATCCAGACAATCAATTTGTAGGTGCTACAGTTGAAGATGATGTTGCTTTTGGTTTGGAAAACCAAGGAATAGCCTTGGAAGAGATGCGGAAACGGGTAGATGAAGCCTTGGAATTAGTTGGAATGGCTGATTTTAAAACCCGTGAGCCTGCTCGTTTATCTGGTGGTCAGAAGCAACGGGTAGCTATTGCTGGAGTGGTGGCCTTGCGTCCTAAAATTATCATTTTGGATGAGGCTACATCCATGCTGGATCCAGAAGGTCGTCTTGATTTGATTAAAATTGTTCAGGAGATTAAGGATCGGCATGGGATGACGGTTATCTCTATCACGCATGATTTAGATGAGGTGGCTTTAAGTGATCGTGTTATTGTGATGAAACGAGGTCAGGTTGAGTCAGTCAGCACTCCGACGGAGCTTTTTATGCGGGAGGATTTAGCAGACTTGGATTTAGATAAGCCTTTCACGACAGAACTGGCTACATATTTACGTCAGGCTGGATTTGATTTACCGCTTCGCTATTTTACAGAGGAAGAATTAGAGGAAACTTTATGGGAATTGCTCTCCAAGAAGTAAGCTACACCTATCAAGCTGATACGCCTTTTGAGGGACGTGCGCTATTTGGTGTGGATTTGGAGATTGTTGACGGCTCTTATACGGCGCTTATTGGGCATACGGGTTCGGGGAAATCAACGATTTTACAACTCTTGAATGGATTAAATGTGCCGACAGAGGGAAGAGTAGTTATTGATGACTTTGTGATTACAGCGACGTCAGAAAATAAGGATATTAAGCAAGTAAGGAAGAAAGTTGGCCTTGTTTTCCAATTTCCTGAAAGCCAAGTCTTTGATGAAACAGTCTTAAAAGATGTTGCTTTTGGTCCGCAAAATTTTGGAGTTTCTCAGGAAGAGGCTGAGCAAATTGCTCGTGAAAAGCTGGCCTTGGTTGGAATTGATGAGAGCTTGTTTGAACGTAGTCCCTTTGAGTTATCAGGTGGTCAAATGCGTCGGGTAGCTATTGCCGGCATTCTAGCCATGGAGCCAAGCGTTTTGGTCTTGGATGAACCAACAGCTGGTCTGGATCCTGCTGGTCGTCAAGAATTGATGGCTATTTTCAAGACCCTTCATATGTCTGGGATGACCATTGTTTTGGTCACTCATTTGATGGATGATGTGGCTAATTACGCTGATTTTGTTTATATTATGGAGAAAGGAAAGTTGGTTGGTTCTGGTAAACCAACAGATATTTTTCAAGAGGTTGATTTTTTGGAGAGTATTCAACTGGGTGTTCCTAAGATTACCAAGTTTGCGGCTAATCTGGAGAGAAGAGGTTTTGTATTTGAACGTCTTCCGATTACGATCGAAGAATTTACAGGGATGGTGACGCATGGATAAATTGATTTTGGGTCGCTATATTCCAGGGAATTCCATTCTTCATCGCTTGGATCCGAGAAGCAAGCTCTTAGCCATGTTTGGCTTTCTCTTAATGATTTTCTGGGCCAATAATCTGGTAACAAATGCGTTATTGATTGGTTTTGTATTGGGCTTGGTTGTTTTATCACGTATCCGTTTGTCTTTCTTTATCAATGGTTTAAAACCAATGATTGGGATTATTCTCTTTACAACCTTTTTCCAGGTTTTCTTTACACCCGGGGCGACAATTCTGTGGGAGTTTTGGATTTTTAAAGTATCCTTAGAAAGTTTACAACAAGCGGGTATTATTTTTGTTCGCTTTGTTTTGATTATTTTCTTCTCAACCCTATTAACCCTGACGACAACACCGCTCAGTTTAGCAGATGGTATTGAATCAGGGCTGGCACCTTTGAAACGCTTTAAGGTTCCTGTGCATGAGATTGGACTGATGCTGTCTATGAGCCTGCGTTTTGTGCCTACTTTGATGGATGATACTACTCGAATTATGAATGCGCAAAGGGCGCGTGGAGTGGACTTTAACGAAGGCAATCTTATTCAGAAGGTAAAATCCCTTATTCCAATTTTAATTCCGTTATTTGCATCCAGCTTTAAAAGGGCTGATGCTCTGGCAACGGCAATGGAAGCGCGTGGCTATCAAGGTGGAGATGGGAGAACTAAGTATCGTGTTTTAGCGTGGAAGAAGGCGGATAGCCTAGCCATTCTGATTATGATTGTCTTGGCAGGAACTCTATATTTATTTAAAAAGTCTTAAAATAGTAAGCGTTTTACCAAATTGTAATATTTTTTTAAATAAAAAGTAATACAATGGTAGTAAGATAGGAATAGTTATGATAAATAGATAGAGGATAGTTCTTTTTGATGAAAAAGAGTTTTATAAGTAAGTTTATCAAAGGTATAGCAGGGGTTATTGTTATTTCAGTTCTTGTTTTATGTGGACTGATGTTGACAGGTAACTATTCTTATACCAAGCTTGTAAGAGCGGTGTCAAATGCGCCCTATAATGTGGTCAATGCTATAAGTAAGATTGGTAGTGGATCTGGGTCTACAACAGAATATGTTGCTGTCAGTCCTGTTTTTGAGTTAGGATACGATAAATTGTTAAAATCGGAAACAGACTCTCAACCGCTACAAGTAGAAGCCATAGAAATTACCTCTGAAGAGCCGCAAATTATTGAATCGTCAGATGTAGCAACGCCTACATCAGTAGATGAGACAAAAATGGCTGAGCAGACAGAGGTTACAGAAGTATATCACGATAGCCCTAGGGAAGAATCTATAATTGAAGTTACTTCAACTCCTCAAGCTCAGGTTCAAGTAGCTACGGTTTCAACTGGTGCAGCAGTTGACGATGCAACTGCTAAAGAATGGATTGCTCAAAAAGAATCAGGTGGTAGCTATACAGTTACTAATGGTATTTACATTGGACGTTACCAATTAAGCAACGCCTACTTGAATGGTGATCATTCACCAGAAAACCAAGAGCGTGTAGCAGATGAGTATGTACTGCAACGCTATGGTTCATGGTCAGCAGCCTATCAGTTTTGGTTGGCAAATGGTTGGTATTGATAGGAATGAGATGTCTAGGTTTAGCCTAGGCATTCATTTGTTCTCTCACTTCCGTGCCCATGATAAAGAAGGTCCACTGTGACCTTTTTATTTACAGCTACTGTCAAAAAGATAGGGATTTCTGTAAAGTATGTTGTAAATGATATTGATAAAAAGGGTCCCAAAATCCCGAAAATAGACCTTTTATAGTGTAAACACAATGTCATTGTAATATTTGTAATAGATTTACAAAGTGAGAGTAATAGTCAGAGGGTATGATAGATACATAAGAGAAAGGAATGTGACTATTATGAATATTACATTGAAGAAAAACTTGAAAACAACAATCGCTGGCTTGGTAGCAGGGGCAACCTTATTGACTGCTGGTGTTGTTAGCGCGGAAACCTATACTGTACAATCTGGTGATACCTTATCAGCAATCGCTTCAAAATACAATACAAGTGTAGAGAAATTGGCAGAACAAAATAAAATTTCCAATCCAAATCTAATCCATGTTGGACAGGCTATTGAAGTTGGTGAAACAGCTTCTACTGCTACAGAAGAAAAACCAACGGAGCAAGCTCCAGCAGCTGAAACAGTTACAACAACAAGTGAAGCGACAACCACTACCACGAGTTCATATACTTCAAACTTGAGTGCAGAAGATGCAGCAGCTAAAGAATGGATTGCTATGAAGGAATCAAGCGGTAGCTATGATGCACAAAATGGTATCTACATTGGTCGTTATCAGTTGACTAATACATATTTGAACGGTGATTACTCACCAGAAAACCAAGAGCGTGTGGCTGATGCCTATGTAGCAGAACGTTATGGTTCATGGTCAGCAGCTAAAGCCTTCTGGTTGGCAAATGGCTGGTATTAAGAAATCTATGAAAGTCTAGTTTTGCTAGGCTTTTTTAGTTATATAAGTTTCTAAACTTTACAAATGCTGTTAATTTGCTTATAATGTGGAAAAATTGACTAGAAGAGAAGAACAATGAATTTACAGAAACGAATATTTCGCTTGAATATGATGATGCTGGTCCTGTCATTGATAGCCATGCTGGGCGTCAGTGTCTATGTGGTGAATAGTATTTACCGTAACCAAGGAACCTGGCAGTCCACCAGTCAGAAGACAGCAGCAAGTCAACAAAGTCTAGAGAAGTTTATGGGTACAGATTTTGCAAGTTTAGCAGAAGCTTTATCCTTGCATGGAGCCCAACTGTATGTAGAAAGTAATGGGGAGATTTTATTTTCAAACCTTACTGATGATGCTGATGAGTTGTCAGAAGTGACCGTTTCATCTACGACCCGTACTTCCTATGCTGATGGTGAAGTTGTCATTAGTCGAAAGATTGCAGCAAACGGTCAAATATATTATTTGTATGCCATTCTAGAAGATTTAGAGGAGCAACAGGACAGCCAAGATTTTCAAGCCTTTCTATTGCAACTTTTCTTGGTTGGTGGGGCAGGTATTGTCATCATAGTGGTGCTTAATTTCTTCTTTACTCGTCGTCTTCTAGGTGTGGTCATGCGTCCTTTGGATGAATTGCACAGCGGTGTAGACCGTATCCAGCAGGGAGATTATACAGTGCCTTTGACCTATCAGGGGGATAAGGAATTTGAGGAATTGACCAAAGGGTTCAATCAGATGCAGACTTCCTTGTTGGATGCCCGTGAGAAAAATCGACTGTATGAGCAAAAACGAACCCAGATGGTTGCGGATATTTCACATGATTTGCGAACACCCTTGACTTCGATCAAAGGCTATTCCAAGGGGATTTTGGATGGCATTGCTAACACGGAGGAAAAACGCAATCAGTATCTAACGGTTATTTACCAAAAATCTCAGGTGATGGAGAAATTACTGGAAAAATTATTTGCCTTTTCACAATTACAAACAGATAAAATGCCGTTTGATAATGTGCAGCTTGATTTGGCAACCTTTTTGCAGACCTATGTCAGAGAGAAATCAGCCGAGTTAGCCGATGAGGCTATTCTGTTCCAGTTGGATGTAGCTGAAAACCTGCCGGTTGAGATTGACCCTATCCAATTCCGCCGTATTTTAGATAATCTAGTTGATAATGCTAGAAAATACGCAGATGTTAGTCCATTGAAACTAGCTATTGCAGGTTCTGTCCAAGAGCAAGAAATCGTCTGGACCTTTACAGATAATGGAAAAGGGACTGCAACGGATAAGCTGAACTTGATTTTTGAAGAGTTTTACAGGGAAGATGATACTCGTCAGCAGGTAGAAGGGCATGGTTTAGGTTTAGCTATTGTAAAAAATATTATTGAGAGACTTGGAGGAAGTGTATCTGTTGAGGCAACTCCAGGACTTCGATTTATCTTTAGATTACCTAGGAAGGATATGAGATGACACGGATTTTAATCGCAGAAGATGATGTAGAGATTGCTTATTTGGAGAGAGATTATCTGGAAATGCAGGGCTACCAAGTAGACTTGGTACATGATGGTGGACTAGTTGAGGAACAAATCAAAAAAGAAGACTATGATTTGCTCATCTTAGATGTGATGCTTCCAAATAAAACAGGTTACGACCTTTGCCGCGATCTACGGGATAAGGTGGATTTCCCTATTTTGATGGTTACATCCAAGCAAGAAACCATGGACGTGGTCAGAGGATTGGGCTTGGGAGCAGACGACTATATCAGTAAGCCTTTTGATCCTATGGAACTGGTGGCGCGTGTTAAGGCTCATTTGGCTCGTTATCAACGGTTGACAAAGGATGATAGCAGTAATGAACTGACTGTCGGTAATGTGACCATATTCTTGGACAATTGGAAGGTAACCTTGGATGGTCAGGAAATAAAACTACCCAATCGTGAATTTGAACTGCTTGTTTACCTAGCCAAACACCCCAATCGTGTTTTCTCGAAAGACCATCTGTTTGAAACCATTTGGGGTTATGATTATGTAGGAGATAGTGCGACAGTGGCCGTCCACATTAATCGTCTGCGAGATAAACTGGGAGCCGATTTAATTGAAACGGTATGGGGAGCAGGTTATCGTCTTAATGCTTAATTTAAAAGTGTTTAACATTTGTTTATAAAGTTTCCCTAAAGTGTTCAAGATTGTTCTCTATAATAGACTTATCAGCAGGAGCTGAGAAATAGATTTAATCAGAGGAATACAAAATGGAAAACAAACATCAACAACAAGAAATTATCCAAGTGGTAGAGAATAAAAAAACAGGTGCATGGGAATCTGTGAGAAATAAGGTTGCAGGCATGAGCAAGAAATCGATTATCTTATTATCAGTTGGTGCCTTGGCACTTACTACGATTGGCTTTGTCGCTGCAGAGGTGTATGAAAACAAACTTGAGGCTTTGGAAAACCAAATTGAGCAACAGGTTGGAATTGTTGATTATGATGACGATAACCAGCAGGTAGTAGCAACTGCAAGCTCATCATCTACAGTAAGTTCATCAACCGCTACAACAAACACTGCGACAGCTGTAACAAATGCAGCTTCAGCTAGTCAACTTGCGTCAAGTTACGGTGTAAAGTTGGTTGACACTTCTGAATTAGATGGCATTTATACAGCAACATCTGGCAACGATACCTATACATTGACTGTAAAAGGAAATCAAGCTACATTGACAGAAGTTGACAATGATGGGGACCAGGATATTGAACAAGTGATTTTCGACTTAGATAAAAAACTTGCCTATATTGACGGGGAAGCAGATACATATGCCCTGAATGGTACTACTCTAACCTTGACAGAAATTGATGCCAATGATACAACTCTAGATAAACTCACTTTCACCAAACAATAAGAAAAGGGAGTGGGAAAGAACTCGACCATTCATAGAAGAGTTCGTCTTCCCACCCCCGCACAGTTGATTAGGTCAGATTTGGAGTGTAAAACACGAACAAATCTGCCAATCAACCACTGCGCTGAGATGTTGACACTAACGTTGAGAAGCGGTGCTGGGCTTTTTACCCAGCCTCTTTCATTTACAACCTTGTCAATTTTCGCCGAAGATTTCTTGTGCCAATCGGCGACCAGTTGGTGTGGCAGCCAGACCTCCTTCGGCAGTTTCACGGAAGGCGGTTGGTAGGGCAGAGCCTACTTGGTACATGGCATTGATAACCTCATCTACAGGAATTTTTGATTCAATTCCTGCCAGTGCCATATCTGCAGCCACCATGGCATAGCTTGCTCCCATGGCGTTTCGTTTGACACATGGGACTTCTACCAGACCTGCAACGGGATCACAGATGAGGCCTAACATATTTTTGATGACAAAGCAGATGGCTTGGCTGGCTTGGTAGGGACTTCCTCCAGCAGCAAGGGTTAGTGCCGCTGCGGACATAGCAGAGGCAGAGCCAACTTCTGCCTGACAGCCTCCTTCTGCACCTGAGATGGAGGCATTGTTGGCAATGACCAGACCAAATGCCCCAGCTGTAAAGAGGAAGTCAAGTTGTTGCTCTTCTGTCAAGTTTAACTTGTCAATAGCAACACCAAGAACGGCAGGCAAGCAACCAGCAGAGCCAGCAGTTGGTGTGGCACAGACCAAGCCCATTTTGGCGTTTAACTCGTTGACAGCCATAGCATTTCTTGCTGCGGATAGGATAGAGGAATCAGACAGTGTCTTGCCCTTTTTCATATAAGCATCTAACTTGGCAGCATCACCACCTGTCAATCCAGAAACGGACTTGCTTTCTGTTAATCCGTCAACAATCGACGCTTTCATAACTGTCAAGTTTCTTGACATAATTGTCAATATTTCTTCGCGGCTACGACCGGTCAACTCAATTTCAGTCGCAATCATGAGTTCAGCTACATTGCCAGAAAACTGTTCGGCTTGCTGAACTAATTCTTCGATAGTATAAAACATGTCTTTCTCTTTCTAGTTGAAGAAGGTAACATTGTGCAGATGGGGAATTTTTTCGATTTCTGCAATAGAATTTTCACACTGGCGAGCATCCACTTCGATAATCATAATAGCTTTTTCGCCAGCTTGTTCACGGGTCACGTTCATTTGGGCAATGTTGATATTGTATTTTGATAAGATGTCAGTTACCTTGGCAATCATACCTGGAACATCTTGGTGAACGATGATAATTGTCGGAGTATTCATATTCAGGTTGACAGAAAAGCCGTTGAGCTCCGTTACTTGAATATTGCCTCCGCCAATGGAAACGCCCGTTGCTGATATAGACTTTTTGTCATTTTTAATGATAATTCGGGTGGTATTGGGATGGGGGGTATTGCTGTCCTTGTTGACACGCCAGTAAACCTTGATGCCACGTTCTCGAGCAATATCTAGAGAGTCAGGAATGCGTGGGTCGTCTGTATCCATGCCTAAAATGCCTGCTACCAAGGCCACATCTGTACCGTGTCCACGATAGGTCTTGGCAAAAGAGTTGTAAAGTTGGAATTCGACCTCGGTTGGTTCATCACCAAAGATGGAAGACACAATTTTCCCAATGCGGACTGCCCCAGCTGTATGGCTGGAAGAAGGTCCAATCATAACTGGCCCGATAATATCAAAGACCGATTGAAATTTTAAATTTGTCATAATTATCCTCACGTTTTTCTTAATACTATTATATCAAATTTTTGATTTGGATAGAATGCCTAGATGAATGGGGTTTCAATACCAAATTCCTGTTTCTTCTCCCTTTTGTGTGGTATAATACAAGTTGTTCAAAATCGACCTTCAAATCGTTTTTTGAAAAAATTTTGGAATACGACCTTCAAATCGTTATTTCAACGAAAAGATGGGAGAAGATGATGTCAATAGACAATTCGAAAACCCGTGTTGTTGTCGGTATGAGTGGCGGTGTGGATTCATCGGTTACGGCTCTCTTGCTCAAGGAGCAGGGCTACGATGTGATCGGCATCTTCATGAAAAACTGGGATGACACGGATGAAAATGGCTTCTGTACAGCAACAGAAGATTATAAGGATGTGGCTGCAGTGGCAGACCAAATCGGCATTCCTTACTACTCTGTCAACTTTGAAAAAGAGTATTGGGACCGCGTATTTGAGTACTTCCTAGCAGAGTATCGGGCAGGCCGCACACCCAATCCAGATGTCATGTGTAACAAGGAAATCAAGTTCAAGGCTTTCTTGGATTACGCTATGAACTTGGGTGCGGACTATGTGGCGACGGGGCATTATGCTCAGGTGTCACGCGACGAGGACGGCACCGTCCATATGCTACGTGGGGCAGACAATGGCAAGGACCAGACCTACTTCCTCAGCCAACTATCACAGGAACAATTGCAGAAAACCATGTTTCCGCTCGGCCATTTACAAAAGCCTCAGGTTAGGGAAATAGCAGAGCGAGCAGGCTTGGCGACCGCTAAAAAGAAAGATTCGACAGGTATCTGCTTTATCGGTGAAAAGAACTTCAAAGAATTTTTAGGGCAGTATTTGCCAGCCCAGCCCGGTCGGATGATGACCGTTGACGGTCGTGACATGGGAGAGCATACAGGCCTCATGTACTATACCATTGGTCAGCGGGGCGGGCTTGGTATCGGAGGACAAATCGGTGGGGATAATGAGCCTTGGTTTGTTGTCGGAAAAGACCTATCCCAAAATATCCTCTATGTCGGTCAAGGCTTCTATCATGAGTCCTTGATGTCAACTTCTTTACAGGCTAGTCAAGTCCACTTTACACGTGACATGCCCGAAGAATTCACGCTTGAGTGCACAGCTAAATTCCGCTACCGTCAACCAGACAGTCAAGTAACTGTCAAGGTAAAAGGTGACCAGGCAGAAGTCATCTTTGCAGAGCCACAGCGGGCCATCACACCAGGACAAGCTGTAGTTTTCTACGACGGACAAGAATGCTTGGGCGGTGGTATGATTGATATGGCCTATAAAGATGGAGAGGCTTGTCAGTATATTTAGTTGACAGGTTTGTAAAGATTGTTTGACTTGACTTGTCAGGACAATTTGATACAATATTTCTAACAAGAACTATGATGGTCAAAGCTCATGGGAATTGTAGGCTTTTTTGGCGTACAATTTTCTAGAGTTTTGGCTATTTTTGCTATTGAGGAGAGAAGATGGATTTCAGAACCAGAGTTGACAATCAAATCTTCGGTGTTCGTGCAACGGGCTTGGTGGTACAAGATGAGAAACTTTATCTCGTTAAGTCGCCTGAAGGGATATACTACACTTTGGGTGGAGCTATTCAGCTTGGCGAAACAACCGAAGAGGCTGTGCAACGGGAAATGAAAGAAGAAATCGGAATTGATGTGGAGGTTGGACCACTAGCATTTATCGTTGAAAATCAGTTCACCTTACAGGAGAAATCCTATCATCAGATTGAATTTCTCTATATAGTTACCCCACTGTCTAATCCTGCTCCCAATCTGGAAGAAGGGAATTCTGTTCGCCAGTGTGAATGGGTTGCTTTTGCGGACTTAGAGAAACTAGATCTCAATCCAGCCTTTCTTAAGACCGAGTTAGCCAACTGGGACGGACAACTAAAGCATTTTATGAACAAAGACAACTAAAGTAGCGGAGGAAACCATGCCTGTTAAATTGATTGCCCATGTCTTACTGACTGTTGAAGATAGCCACTTGCTGATGCAGCGTTCGCAGACTAAGCGTGGAGAGCCGAATGTATTTCCGCAGCATTGGGACATTCCAGGCGGTCGTGTCGAGGAGAATGAGTTACCCTGTGATGCTGCAGTGAGAGAGTGTTTTGAAGAAACAGGTATTTCGATAGAAAAGGAAAATCTGACCATTATCCATGAAGATAGTCAGTTTGATGAAGAAAAACAGACGGTATTTACAAGGCTAGTCTATGAAGTAACACTTCCTGAACAACCGAAAACCATTCTTCTTGACCCAGAAGAACATACAGATTTTCTATGGTTAGCCCCTAGCGATAAAAATAAGAAAAACTTAGTTCCATATCTCGTTGAAATTTTAGAAAAGAGAAGGAAGAATGGATTTTAGGACTAGAATTGACAATCAGATTTTTGGTATTCGGGCGACTGCATTGCTTATAAAAGACGGGAAAATATTTCTCACGAAGGACTCTAAGGGCCGTTATTATACCATTGGCGGTGCGGTTGAGGTCAATGAGGTAGCAGCAGATGCGGCTGTTCGAGAAGTCAAAGAAGAATTAGGGGTTGACAGTCGTGTCAATCAACTGGCTTTTGTTGTCGAAAATCAGTTTACACACGAGAGCATAGACTTTCACAATATCGAGCTTCATTTTATCGTGGAGCCTGTTGGAGAAATGCCTGAGAAGATGATTGAAGGGAAGTTGAAGCAAACTTGTGAATGGATTGCACTTGACAACCTTGTCAACTTATATGTAGTACCAGCTTTTCTGTCTCAAGCATTGCCAAACTGGAATGGACAAGTTAAACACATCATGAACATAAAGGAGAAATAAAAATGACACACACATTTGCAGAAAATTATGATGTCATCGTGATCGGTGCGGGGCATGCGGGTGTAGAAGCTGGCTTGGCAGCCAGTCGTATGGGCTGTAAGACCCTGCTTGCGACCATTAACTTGGATATGGTGGCCTTTATGCCTTGTAATCCCTCCATTGGTGGCTCTGCCAAGGGGATTGTGGTAAGAGAAATTGATGCCCTGGGTGGCGAAATGGGTCGCAACATTGACAAGACCTATATCCAGATGAAGATGCTCAATATGGGCAAGGGACCGGCTGTTCGTGCCTTGCGGGCTCAGGCAGATAAGGCAGAGTACGCAGCAGAGATGAAGCGGACGGTGGAGCGTCAGGAAAATCTGACCCTGCGTCAAACCATGATTGATGAGATTTTAGTGGAAGACGGCAAGGCTATCGGTGTCCGCACGGCTACCAACCAGAAATTTTCAGCCAAGGCAGTTGTGGTGACGACGGGTACAGCCTTGCGTGGTGAGATTATCATCGGTGACCTCAAGTATTCGTCAGGGCCCAACAATAGTTTGGCTTCTATCACGCTGGCGGATAACCTGAAAGAATTGGGGCTTGAAATCGGTCGTTTCAAGACAGGAACGCCACCGCGTGTCAATGCTCGCACGATTAACTACGAAGAAACGGAAATTCAACCAGGCGATGAAAAGCCAAACCATTTTTCATTCTTGTCCAAGGATGAGGATTATTTACAGGATCAAATTCCTTGCTGGTTGACCTACACCAACGCGACCAGCCATGAGATTATCAACAGCAATCTTCACCGAGCACCTATGTTTTCAGGCATTGTCAAAGGGATTGGCCCACGTTATTGTCCGTCTATTGAGGACAAAATTGTCCGTTTTGCCGACAAGGAACGCCACCAGCTTTTCCTAGAGCCAGAAGGTCGCAACACCGATGAAATTTATGTTCAAGGGCTGTCAACCAGTCTGCCAGAAGATGTACAGAAGGACTTGATTCACTCCATCAAAGGTTTGGAAAACGCCCAGATGATGCGGACGGGTTATGCCATTGAGTACGATATGGTTATGCCTCATCAGTTGCGGGCGACGCTGGAAACCAAGAAGATTTCAGGGCTCTTTACAGCAGGTCAGACCAACGGAACATCAGGTTATGAAGAAGCAGCAGGTCAGGGAATTGTAGCTGGAATTAACGCCGCCCTCAAGGTACAGGGTAAGCCAGAGCTGATTTTGAAACGAAGCGACGGCTATATTGGTGTTATGATTGATGACTTGGTGACCAAGGGAACGGTGGAGCCTTACCGCCTCTTGACTAGTCGGGCAGAATACCGCTTGATTTTGCGTCATGACAATGCCGATATGCGACTGACGGAAATCGGTCGTCAGGTCGGCTTGGTGGATGATGAGCGCTGGCAGCTTTTCCAAATCCATAAAAACCAGTTTGACAATGAAATGAAGCGCTTGGAGTCTATTAAACTCAAGCCAATCAAGGAAACCAATGAAAAAGTCGTAGCTATGGGCTTCAAGCCTCTGACAGACGCCCTTACCGCCAAGGAATTCATGCGTCGTCCAGATGTGACCTACGCAGATGCGGTAGCATTTATCGGCCCTGCGGCAGAGGACTTGGATGCCAAGACCATTGAATTGATTGAAACAGAGGTCAAGTATGAAGGTTACATTGCCAAGGCCTTGGATCAGGTGGAGAAGATGAAACGTATGGAAGAAAAACGAATTCCAGCTGACATCGACTGGGATGATATTGACTCTATTGCGACTGAAGCTCGTCAGAAATTCAAGCTGATTTCACCAGAAACCATTGGCCAGGCTAGTCGGATTTCCGGTGTCAATCCAGCCGACATCTCCATTCTCATGGTCTACTTGGAAGGACGTAGTCGTTCCATTTCTAAAAACAAGAGTAAGGACAGTCAGTAAGGCTGTTCTTTTCTTGTGCGTGCTAGAGAAAACTAGTAATTTCTTGTGATTTGTGGTAAAATGGCAGGCAGAGGTTAGTGATGAAAAAATTTCGGTTTTCGACAATTCATTTTGTCATGATAGGCGTTATCTTGTTTGGAATGGTGGCATTGGTCCATCAATTTTCTCCAACAAGTGCCTATACAATTTTTGCTCTACTAGTGAGTTTAAGTGTATTGGTTGCCTTATTTATCTATCAAAAACATTCTTACGAATTTAGTGAGTTAGAACAAATTGAATATCTCAATCATCAGGCCAATTCGGGCTTGATGATGCTTCTGGATAAGATGCCGGTCGGAGTGATTAAGGTTCGGCCAGATAGCAATCAAGTGGAGTGGTTTAATCCCTTTGCAGAGCTGATTTTTGCTCAGGAAAATGGGGGATTTGACCAGAAGAAACTGCGTGAAATTATTGATGTGGGTCTGGATGAGGATCGTGTCTATGCTAATTTTTCTGGGAAAAGATACCTGGTTAACGTTGATTTCGACCACGGTTTGTTTTACTTCTTTGATGCTTCATCAGAGTATTCAGCGACAAATAGCTTAATCGGTAGTCGACCGGTTATCGGAATTATTTCTGTTGATAATTATGATGAACTCGAGGATACGGTGACGGATTCCCAGATTAGTCAGGTCAATTCATTTTTGGCTCAGTTTGTTTCTGATTTTTGCCACGATTACGGTATCTATTACCGTCGTGGTACCATGGATCGTTTCTACTTTTTCACGGATTATGCAGTCTTGGAGATGCTGATTGAAAATAAGTTCTCCGTTATTGATAAGTTCCGTGAGGAAGCTAAAAAATTGGAGTTAGGCTTAACGCTTAGTATGGGTTTGGCCTATGGTGATGGCAACCATTATCAGATTGGACAGATAGCTCTTCAAAATCTCAACATGGCCGAGGTTCGTGGAGGAGATCAGGTGGTTGTCAAGGAAAATGATGAGAGCAAGCAACCGCTTTTCTTTGGAGGTGGCTCAGCTTCGTCAGTAAAACGTACTCGTACTCGAACGCGTGCTATGATGACAGCCGTATCTGATAAGCTAAAATCGGTGGATACGGTCTTTGTTGTTGGCCACCGTAATTTGGATATGGATGCTCTAGGTTCATCAGTCGGTATGCAATATTTTGCTCAAAATATCATGAACAATGCCTACACAGTTTATAATCCTGATGAGATGGCGCCAGATATTGCACGGGCCATTAAAAAGTTGAGTGATGAAAATTGTTCGAATCTGATTACTGTTGAGGAAGCCAAGAAAATGGTCACTTTTCAGTCCTTACTCATTATGGTTGACCATTCGAAGATTGGTTTGACCTTGGACCAGGATCTCTATGAGCAATTCAGTCAGGTTGTGATTGTGGACCATCATCGTAGGGATACGGATTTTCCAAGCAATGCTGTCTTGACATATATCGAAAGCGGTGCGAGTTCAGCCAGTGAGTTGGTGACGGAGTTGGTTCAGTTCCAAAACGATAAACGTCATAAGCTCAATCGTCTGCAATCTAGTCTGTTGATGGCTGGGATTATGCTGGATACTAAGAATTTCACTTCTCGGGTAACCAGTCGGACCTTTGATGTGGCTAGTTACTTGCGCACACGTGGCAGTGACAGTCTTGAAATTCAGCAGATTTCAGCGACAGATTTTGATGCCTATCGTCAAATCAATGAGTTGATTTTGCGTGGTGAGAAGTTGGAGTCACATATCGTGATTGCCTGCGGTAATGAGGAGTTAGAGTATGACACAATCATTCCAAGTAAGGCAGCCAATACCATATTGGATATGGCGGGCATTGAGGCGGTCTTTGTAGTTACGAAAAATGCCAAAGGTTACATAGCTATTTCCGCTAGAAGTCACAGCAAGGTCAATGTCCAACGGATTATGGAAGAAATGGGGGGCGGAGGTCACTTTAATCTGGCTGCAGCCCAGGTCTATGACCAAACCCTTGAACAAGTTAAGGAAAACCTCATCAGTAAAATTTATGAGGAAATAAAAGAAAGTTAGGTGAAGCAAATGAAAGTTATCTTTTTGGCAGATGTAAAAGGTCAGGGAAAAAAAGGCGAAATCAAGGAAGTTCCAACAGGTTATGCCCAAAACTTCTTGATTAAGAAAAATTTGGCTAAAGAAGCTACAACCCAAGCAATCAGCGCCCTACGTGGTCAAGAAAAGTCGAAAGCTAAGGCTCATGCAGAAATGGTTGCAGAAGCAGAGGCTATCAAGGCGAAGTTGGCAGAAGAGGCTACTTTGGTGAAATTTGTCGAAAAAGTTGGTCCAGATGGTCGTACATTTGGTTCGATTACTAGCAAGAAGATTGCTGAAGAGTTGGAAAAACAATTTGGTATTAAGATTGACAAACGTCATATCCAATTGGACCACCCAATTCGTGCCCTTGGTTTGATTGATGTTCCTGTCAAAATCTATCAAGATGTGACAGGTGTCATCAATTTGAGCATTAAGGAAGCTTAGAAGAATTAACATCATCAGTGAGGAGGTGAAATCTTGGCAGACTTAGATGAATTGCGGGTGCAACCGCAGGATATTTTGGCTGAACAGTCGGTCTTGGGAGCTATTTTCCTGGATGAAGGCAAGTTGGTCTTTGTTCGTGAATATATCGAGGCAGAGGATTTTTTCAAGCATGCCCATAAGCTGATTTTCAAGGCCATGATTGCCCTTTCTGATAAGAATGAGGCTATTGATGCGACCACCATGCGCAACTATTTGGTCAACCATGGTGATTTGGAGAATATCGGTGGTCTGGCATACTTGGCTGAAATTATCAGTTCTGTACCGACGGCAGCCAATGCGGAATTCTATGCCAAGATTGTCGCGGAAAAATCCAATCTTCGTAAACTGATTGCCCGTTTAACAGATGCTGTCAATCAGGCATACGAGGGTGCGGATGGTTCAGATGACATTATTGCCAATGCTGAAAAAGCCTTGATTGATGTCAGTGAGGGAGCCAGTCGAAGTGGTTTCAAGCGGATTGATGATGTCTTAAATATCAACTTTGATAACCTTGAGACACGTGCCAAGCAGACCTCGGACATTACAGGGATTGCGACTGGCTATCCTGCTCTGGATGCTATGACAACGGGCCTGCATGAGGAAGAGTTGATTATTCTTGCGGCTCGTCCTGCGGTTGGTAAGACGGCTTTTGCCCTCAATATTGCGCAAAATATTGGTACAAAACTGGGTTTGACCGTTGCTATCTTCTCTTTGGAGATGGGTGCAGAAAGCTTGGTTGACCGTATGCTCGCTTCAGAGGGGGTCATTAACTCGCGTTCTATTCGTACAGGTCATTTGACACAGGAAGAGTGGAACAAGTACATGGTGGCTCAGGCTAATTTGGCTCGGGCAAGCATCTACATTGATGACACACCTGGTATCAAGATTACGGAAATTCGTTCGCGGTCACGCAAGTTGGCTCAGGAGACTGGAAATCTGGGCTTGATTTTGATTGACTATCTCCAGTTGATTACTGGAACTGGTCGTGAAAACCGGCAACAAGAGGTTTCGGAGATTTCCCGTCAGTTGAAGATTTTAGCCAAGGAATTGAAAGTTCCAGTTATCGCCCTTAGTCAGTTGTCGCGTGGTGTGGAGCAACGTCAGGACAAGCGTCCTGTCTTGTCTGACATTCGTGAATCTGGGTCTATCGAGCAGGATGCGGATATCGTTGCCTTCTTGTATCGTGATGATTACTATGAGCGTGGTGAGCAGGAAGAGGGTGCTATTCCTAACAATACGGTTGAAGTCATCATCGAGAAAAACCGTTCCGGTGCGCGTGGTACCGTGGAATTGATGTTCCAAAAAGAATACAATAAATTTGCAAGTATTTCCAAGAGAGAGGATGGATAGAGAATGAGTGATGCATTTACAGATGTTGCTAAGATGAAGCAAATCAAACAAGATATTAAAGACCACGAGGGACAAATTGTCGAGTTGACCCTTGAAAATGGTCGGAAGCGTGAGAAGAATAAGCAAGGTCGGATTACAGAAGTTTATCAGTCTTTGTTTATCGTTGAATTTGAAGATCCAAACAATACTTTTGTAGAATCTTATACCTACTCGGATGTATTGACGGAGAAAATCTTAATTCATTATTTGGATTAGGAATGGGAGCCTGTGTTTGCAGGCTTTTTTGTATGCTTTAACCAAACTATATATTGACTAAGATAAAGCAGTGTGTTACAATATTAGTACATAAAAGCGTTTTCAATAACATTCGTGTGCGAGATAGAAAGGAGTTTGTATGGACTTGCAATGGTTTACATTTTTGGCGCTGTTTGCTGAGGGGCTTTTGTCTTTTCTTTCTCCCTGTGTTCTGCCAATTCTCCCTATCTATATTGGTTTGTTGGCAGGTGGAGCTGAAGGGAAAGAGGGGGAGAGAAATGTCCTGGTTAATACGCTGAGTTTTGTGGTGGGGATTGCTGTGACCTTCTTCTTATTAGGCTTTGCCTCTAGTTTGCTGAGTAGGGTCTTACAAGCCAATGCTCAAGTCTTGCAAATCATCAGTGGTCTGCTGATTATTCTCATGGGGATTTTGCAGTTGGGCTGGTTCAATATTCCCATGTTGGAGCGTGAATTTTCTGCGAAAAACAAGGTCTATCAGGCGGGGAAACAGGTCACTCCATTTTTAGCTTTTTTGATGGGCTTTACCTTTAGTTTTTCTTGGACACCATGTATCGGTCCGATTCTGGCTTCGGTATTTATTTATGCTAGCAGTCAGGTGGGCTGGTTGAGCGGTATCTTGCTGTTGGTTTATTGTCTTGGTTTTATTCTTCCCTTTATTTTGGTTGCCTTTTTTTCTCAGAAAATGTTGGCTTTCTTCAAGAATAATCGGCACTATTTGGCTTGGACCAAGCGTATTTCAGGTTATTTATTGCTCTTGATTGGCTTGAGTATTTTAACAGGTTTCTTCCAGCATCTTGTTCGTTTTTTCCAGTAGGATAGAAAGGATTTGTTTATGAAAAAGTTGGTATCAATTGTCGTTTGCTTACTTGTTTCTTGCTTTGTTTTGACTGCCTGTTCCCTTTTACCATTGGTCAGTCCGTCTTCTACTGAGTCGACTTTACAGGCAAATCAACCGGTCACGCTAGATTTTTCCTTAAAGGATAAGGATGGGAAGGATGTCAATCTAGCAGATTATAAAGGGAAAAAGATTTACATCAATGTTTGGGCGACCTGGTGTGGTCCTTGTCAGAGGGAAATTCCTGAATTGGAGGAAGTTTACCAAGAGTACAAGGATAAGGAAGATTATGTTTTCTTGTCTATCACGTCACCTAAGGATGCTGAGTTTGCGAATACCAATCCATCCGATGTGAGCAAGGCTGAAATTTTGGAGAAGGCCAGTGAGTTAGGAGCGACCTATCCAGTCTTATTTGATACCAAAGACCAGGCTATGACACATTTTGGTATTGCTGCTTTTCCGACCCATATCCTTATCAATAGTGATGGAACCCTCAAGATTTCTTTTGCAGGACAAGTTCAAAAAGATAAGTTGGTCGAATTATTGGAAGAAATGCAATAAGAACGATGAAAAAGGCTTTACAGAGCCTTTTTTTTGTGCTATACTAACCTTTGTGCGAAATAACAGCAGGGCAAAATGAAGCTCGTCAACAGAAGGTCAGCAAGAAGAGTAATCGTTGCTGTTTCGATGAAGGCCTCCTGCACGAATCAGGTTTGCTTAAAACGTTATTTCCTACAATAATTATTTTTTATTTTAGGAGGACATAACACATGTCACGTTATACAGGACCATCTTGGAAACAAGCTCGTCGTCTTGGCTTGTCATTGACAGGTACAGGTAAAGAATTGGCACGTCGTAACTACGTACCAGGTCAACACGGACCAAACAACCGTTCTAAATTGTCAGAATACGGTTTGCAATTGGCTGAGAAACAAAAATTGCGTTTCTCTTACGGTTTGGGTGAAAAACAATTCCGTAACTTGTTCGTACAAGCTACTAAAATCAAACAAGGTACTCTTGGTTTCAACTTCATGCTTCTTTTGGAGCGTCGTTTGGACAACGTTGTTTACCGTCTTGGTTTGGCAACTACTCGTCGTCAAGCACGTCAATTCGTAAACCACGGTCACATCCTTGTTGATGGCAAACGTGTTGATATCCCATCATTCCGCGTTGAAGTTGGTCAAGTTATCTCAGTTCGTGAGAAGTCAATCAAAGTTCCAGCTATCCTTGAAGCTGTTGAAGCAACTCTTGGCCGTCCAGCTTTCGTATCATTCGATGCTGAAAAGCTTGAAGGCTCATTGACTCGCTTGCCAGAACGCGATGAAATCAACCCAGAAATCAACGAAGCTCTTGTCGTAGAATTCTACAACAAAATGCTCTAAGATAAGACTTTATATAGTAAGAAGCCTACAAGAGTGGGCTTTTTGCTTTGTCTTAAAATGTTGATTTCTGGATTTGCTCCCCTTTTTGCTCCCCCTAGAGTGCTTTTAGTGCTGTTTCGTAAAACGAGACGGCTTTTTTTGCGTTCTCTTTTGAGAGATGGCTATAAATATCCATTGTCATGGATAGAGTGGAATGACCTAGACGGTGTTGCAATTCCTTGTAAGGTATTCCAGAGTTAAGCAGTAAACTAGCGTGGGTATGGCGAAAACCGTGAAAGCCAATGTTAGATACTCCAGCACGTTTGAAGTGAGTCCTTAGCCGTGTAGCTAGAGTTTTATTTTTGGGGTAGTCATGGATAAAGTCCGAAAATACAACCGTTTCAGTCTGCCCTAACTTCCAGGCTTCCTGAATTTGTCTAAGCTGGTAGGCTTTTAATATGGCAATGGTTGCCTGGTCTATATCTATATCACGATAGCTTGCTTTTGATTTTGGGCTATTGATTTGCCCTAGATGGTTAAGTGTCTTGGTAATGCTAATAGTTGCATTCTCCAGATCAATATCAGACCAGCTAAGCGCTAGGACTTCATTGATACGGCAACCAGTAGCCAGCAAGAACTTGTATAGGGTGGCTTCATACAGATTTCTGTACTTGGTTAGGTCAAGCCCTCCCAGATAGTCGAGAAACTTTTTTAGGTCTTGATTTTCAAAATGCTTGACCTTTTTTCTCTTAGCTTTTTGAGTGTTACGAGGTAGGACGACATCACGCGCAGGGTTGGAAGATATTGCTTGCATGGTCACACCATACTGTAAAATACGCTTATTAAGCGCGTGGATCTTATCATAGTGCAGATAAGCCCCAGGCTCCCCCTTGTTGGTCTTGTCAGCCAGTTTATTAACTATGCTTTGAATGATTGGAGTAGTCAGCTTATCGAGCTTATAGACCCCAAAGAGTGGCAATACATGGTTATCTAGCAACTTCTTAACGTTGTCTTGCGTGTTGGGTTTGACAGTATGCTTATAGCTTTCCCACCATAGGCTAGATAGTTCCTGATAACTTGCTATTGACGTAGCTTGAAACCTGGTAAAGCCGTCCTGCTGGAAGGTTATTTTTTCTTGCTTGGCTTTCTGCTTAACCTCCTTTTGTGTCCGACCCGTTACTTTGGTCTTTACCTTCTTACCTGTTACCTGGTCAACTCCCAGATATACACTAGCACGGTACACAGTAGCACCGTTTTTCTTTTTAACTTCAGTTATTTTCATGATATATCCTTTCCATCAGCAGGCAAGCTATAAAGGTTTTATCATGTGTAGAGTTACGAGAATAGCCCTATTTTCGTTTGTTTTGGTTGGGTAGGGTAAATATGCCAATCAAGAGTAGAATGCGAATATGGGCTTTATATGGTGGTTATCACATATCATCAAAAAGTGAAAGTTGATTTTCATCCGGTTGTTTATCTAGTTGTTTATGCTTCCTTTTTAAATCTTGGATACTTTCTTGAGGTGTAGGGAGATTTTCTGGCATAGTTGTACCTAGTTCCTGCATAGTTTTTCTGATTGTTCTACCTACGTTAAAGTGTGTATCGTTAGCTAGATTTTCGTCGTGTATCTGCCGATTTCTTAACACTTCATCAGTTTGAGTAGCGCGGAATAAGTTTGCAGCCAATTCAGCGCTACCCATATAATCAAGAATACTTTGTCCTTTTTCTAGTTCTTTTCTATCATGAATATCTTGCATAGACATTCCACCATAGAGACCTTTATATCCAAAATTCTGAAACTTTCCGTAGTTAGTGACACCCGACATTTTAGCAGCTTCAGCTAATGATTTATTGTGTTCCTTCATCTCTTGGCGAATTGCTAAACGTTTGTGCTCTTCATCGAGTTTGTTGAAATTATCAGCTAGCTCTTGCTGACGGGTTTTAATAGCAAAATATGATTGGCCCAAAGCAATGACTTCTTTTCTAGGATCACCATTTTGGACAATCAAATAGCAGGCATAACGAGAGAGTTTTATATCTGCTATTTCACGCGCTCCAAAATTAAGCTGTACAGTTTTGTTGACGTCAACAAAATTGGCAACCACGCGCTTTCCAGAGTTTTCACAAGCTAATTTAGCTTTGTCAATAACTTGGTTAAAGTTACGCCATTCAGTGTATTCTAAAACGGTTTGTAGTTCACGAGCGTACCAAAACTCTACACCGTTTTCATCTATGCGTTTGATATTTTCAAAAGTTAATTCATCATAATGTTGTAAATCGTTCATATTTTTTCCTTTACAATTTTTAGGATCTTAACGAATCCTTTTTTTTCGTTCTTAATTTAGCTTTTTCTTTCTTCCATTCCCAGCTACCGCGATATTGCAGATATTCATCAAAACCTTTGACAGTTACAAGAGATCCGCCATTTCTAAGAAACTTAGCATAGCTAGGGAAATCTCTCATCTCTCTTCTAATAGCCCCAACAGAACTTTTTGACATGCAAAACTTTTGAGATAAAAAAGCGTCATTAGCAACGTCAATCGTAAAGGTAGAATTAAATGATCCATTTTTTATGGCTTTTGTGACTATATCAGAAACGGTATCTTTCACAATGAATCGAAGTTCATTTTTAAATTCTTTACTAAAAATATCCATGAGTATTACTCCTATAAAAGTGACAAGGTTTATACAAGGTCAGCGGACTTGCTGAAGCACGAGGAAAGCACGCGCAGAATGCTAACAAATGCTAACATACAGCAGATATAGAAGCTATGGTTTGCTAAGGTTGCAAAAATATCTAACTTGTTAAAACTTGACTTTTTTCATCTACCAACAAAAACCTACATTTTCAGCAACCGACAAAATCCGACTTTTTTCATCTAGTGACTAACCGTGACTTTTTTTCACTCCACACAGTCCACTAGAAAGCCCCTGGGCGCGTGGAATAGCTTGGTGGGTTAACTATCGGAAAAAATGGAGTTGTAGCCATCTTTTTTCATTTGTTCTAGCACGCTGTCAAGGTCAGCGACAGGCTCAAATAGTCCATCTGCTTGTATTGATTGACCAAAATATTTATAGTCTGCTCCTGTATGTAAGTCAGCAATCATGGAAGAAAATGCTTGAATTTGTTCGTCAGTTAGTAAAAGTGAATTTTCTAATACGAAGTTATCGAACGCATCTTTTACCTTTTCTTTTTCCTGTTTGTATGAGTGAGTAAATATTCTGCTAGTTCGAGGATTTGTGAGAACAAGTTCGTCGTCATATTTTTTAGGATTTGTTTCATATCCCAACAAATACCCAACACTCACACCAAAATGGTCAGCGAGTGCCTGGGCTTTGTCTGGTTTGATTTGTCTTTCACCGTTCTCCCAACGGAGAATAGTTATTTTTGATACACCAATTTCACTAGCTAATTCTTCCTGAGTTAGCTTTTTTTCTTTGCGTAATTCTTTCAACCTATTCATACATTTCACGACCTTTCAAGGTTGATTATAACCAAAAATGCAAAAAGTATCAAGAAATGATACAAAATTTTTAAAAAAACGCTTGACAAGTATCCAAAATGGATATATAATCGTTTTCAAAGTTATCCGAAACGGATACTTCACCCCCTCCACGACCTTTCACACTTTCAATCTATGGAGGGGGATTTTTCAAAGAAAGGAGAATGACATGAGTAAACTCAAAGGCTATCGGGTCATGTTAGGACTAACCCAGCAAGCTATGGCGGTCAAGCTAGATATTTCTTTACAGTCATACAACAATAAAGAAACAGGCAAAACGCCATTCAATGACAAGGAAAAGAAAGCAATCAAGACCATTGTCGCAGAGGTTAAGCCAGATATAACCATTGATGAACTATTTTACAGTTAGAAAGGAGCAATCATGGAACTAGTTTACATGGACGGACGGAAAGAGCCGTATACATTGAGCAGTATTATTTCAGATAATGCTGAAATAACCCATCACGCAGTGAAAGAACAAATTAGAAAGCACTTAGCGGAGCTTGAAAAATTCGGAAAGGTTGCATTTAAAATGACACCTTTAGAAAGTGGACAAAGTAAACGCGACTACATTCTAAACGAACAACAAGCGACTTTACTCATTACATTCTTGAGAAACACCGCGCCAGTTATTGCTTTCAAGTCAGCACTAGTCCGAGCATTCTTTGAAATGCGTGACGAGGTGGCAGAGTTTCGCTATCAGAGGGCTTTAGAAAAGCCAAAACGTAAAACCTTACATGATAGCATAGAGAACTGGGAGCAAGCCCCTAAACACGCGCACAGCACGGTTACAAATCTATTGCTTAAAGGTGCTAGCGGATTGAATAAACGCCAACTAGTGGCCCAGCGTGGGGGCCTGACAGGCATTGATAGCCTAACTAGTAAGGAGCTAGTGAGATACCAAGCTTTGGAAGATATGGCCATAGCTATGATTAACCTAGGCATGAGCTATCAAGATAGGGCTAATCACAGCCCAGCAGGTTAAAGATGAACTAGGCATAAAGGATAAGACCTTGAAACGTTGGGAAGATAATGGGCTAAGACGTTACCAGCCCCCACTAGAAGACACTAGGAAAATCTTCTATAGAGTGAGTGATATTTTGATTTTTTTGGGGGTTGAGAATGGCAAGGTATAGCGTACACCCCGCACAAGGTGGCGGGAAGTATCATGATGAAAAATTTTACAAAGACCGCAGGCCAACCCTGGACCAGCTAAAGGAACAGCAAAGGTTTAAAAAGCTGAAGAAGAAACGTAGAAAGGGGCGATAATGTGGCAATTTACGAGGCTAGAGGCTTTCAAAGTAACCTTGGTATTATTGAGTTTTTAGAGGGTTGTAAGTCTCCCAAATGGTAACACAATCCTAACAAAATGGGGTTAATCCTAACAAAAAGCGTTACGTTTTGGCTAGTTTCAAAGAGCGTATAATGCGAACAGCAAACGATTTTGTAAAATCATAGGATTAGTAACACAATACTAGTGGATACAGTAAAACACAGTAGGATATAGTAAAGGTTGTGATTAGTCCCCTCATTTTTAGAACGGGGGTAGGTTTGGCCAAGGGGCTACAACGCCGAACTTTTTCGAGTACAATTTTCCCTTTTTAAAAGTTTTGATAATGTAAAGGTTTTGGGAAGGTTATGCGAGTCTGAAAATACATGATCACGCGCTATCTTGGAAAAACGGCCAATATTGGAAGATAGAAACGAAGGTAAGCAAGATAACTTAACAAAAGTATCAAATTGTGAAGATAACAGAATATAAGCGCGTGCTTTTTGATACAATAGTATCAGCAAGATACCAGGGAACTAAAAAAGCACCTTGGGGCGGTGCTAGTTTCTTGCCTGCTGAACTCATAACTTAGGGCTACTGAAAGGCCCTTTTTTGCTCCCCTTTTGGCGAACTTTTGGGGGATATTTAACACTGTCTAATTATAAGTTATTTAGTTAGAAAGCCCATCAAATCAGGGGTTAGGGAGTGTAAAGAACGTGTAAAGCTAAGTAATCTTAACTGTACAACAAAATGCTCTAATTTTAAGAAATATCTTACAGAAAGCCTACAACAGTGGGCTTTTTGCTTTGTCTTACATTAAGAAAATCCCGTATTTAAACGGGATTTTTTATGCTCGTAAAGGGAGAATGATTTTTAGTTGAACCCAATTATCTTCCTTGCTAAGTGTGAGACTGCCACCGTATTTATTGGCAACATACTCCATACTCTTAAGACCGAATCCGTGGTAGTCCTTATTTGTTTTTGATGTTTCTGGGAGCTGTCCTGTGGATAAGTCAAGTGAAGAAGTATCGTAGTTGTCTAATCGGATGATGAGAAATTGCTGATGGCTGGCAACCTTTAAAGTAATCAAGCGTTGTTCAGGGCTATTTATTTTTTCAACAGCCTCGATGGCATTGTCAATGGCATTTCCAAACAGAGCTGAAATATCCATTACATCCATAAAATGGAGAGGTTCTCCCTGAACAATACAGGTAAAGTTGATTCCATTTTGCAAACAATAGTAATTTTTCTGGCTGAGAATGGTATCTAGAACGGGATTTCCTGTTTCAATCTTGGCATCAAGTGTCTGGATTACCTCGCTCATTTCTTCTAGGTATTGCTCCTTTTTGGTTTTATCCGATTCTTGCTGAATGATGGCCAGTTGATGCTTTAAATCATGGACCTTACGGTCAAGAATCTCACTATTTTCACGATAGGCTTGGTATTGCTTGTATTGAAGTTGAAAGATATTATTGATAGAAGTCAATTCCTGCCGTAAATAGCGATCGTATTGTTGAGATTCTTGGGTGAATAGGAGTAGAAGACCAGAGAGATTGACGGTTGTCCGGAGGATGAAAATGCTGGTCGAGTCTTGAAATTGGCGCGTGCCTGAGAGGATGAAACCAATATTACTAAGAACAAAGATAGATAAGGTTGTAAAGACGGCTACAGTAACATCTCGCTGCTCAATGAATTTATCTAATTCTTCTAAGCGTACTTTTTGATTTTGAAGATAGATGAGCCAATAGGAAAGTAGAGAAGTTATCAACAGAGACAACCCCTGTGTCCACAAGTTATCCACAGGTTGTTGATAAATCGTCAAACAATAGAGATGCCAAGTAATGGAGGCTACTAGTTCGGCAATGATAAAGGCTTTTGCTGTCAAATAGAGAGTAGTCCTCTTGTGGATAACTCCAAGCAATCGAATGGAAACAAACATCCAAGCGATATTGATGCCCATTCCCACAGTCCAAAAGAGCAAGGGGAGTTTGCCAGCCGCTAGTTGGAGTAAGATTTGTATGAGGAAAATCAGTAGGATGCGTACCTGTTTGCGTGACCATTTTTCAGACAAAACAAGTGAGGAACAGACCAGTAGGCAGGCCAAGCTTTCTGTTAGTGCAGTATAGAAACGTGGAATATCAGGGAAATTGATCATAGCAGGCTATCTCCGATGAAGTTGGTTAGAGCTATCATAAATTCCTTTTTCCTTGGCCGGCTAATCGGCAAGGCTGTATTTGTGACGTAAACAAGGCTACCTTCCACTTTTTGAACGTGGGACAAATTGATGATATAGGCCGAGTGGGCTCGTACAAACACTTTACTGTCTAACATGGCTTCGAGATTCTTGAGACTATTATGGGTAATCGTTAGGCCACCGTCAACTGTGTAGATGTGAACCTGATGTCCTTGACTTTCTAGGTAAACAATATCTTCTTGATAGAGTTTTATAGTGGACTGCTTGCTTTTTATATACAAACTTTGTTTCTCTTGGCTATCGGGTAATTTTCTAAGAACTTTTTTAAAATGTTCCTCAAAGACAAAGGAGCTCAGTGGCTTGAGCAGAAAATCAATAGCTTCAACTGAATACCCTTGAATCGCGACATGGGAATGATTGGTCACAAAAACGATGAGAACATCTTTATCCACAGACCGAATTTTTTGAGCGGTGGTCATCCCGTCCATAATTTCCATCTCAACATCTAGGTAAATCAGGTCAAATTGTTTTTGATAGTCACTAGTGATATGGAGACCGTCATTAAAACAGCTGATTTCCACTGCAATCCCAGCTTTTTGGCAGTAGGTTTTGATGTAGTTGGACAATCTCTCTTGCTCGATTTTTTGATCTTCTACAATCGCGATTTTCATAAAGCACCCCTTTTATTTTCTATCAGTATATCAAAATTAAAATGAAATTGTTAGTTATATTTTATAAAATCAAATGATAAAATAGCAAGAGTAGGATTATTTTTGTCAATTTACAAATTATGAAGGTTAAATGACAGATTATGAAGAAAGAGTTTTCATTGAGTATGTTAATTGATATAGTGGACTCAAGAAAAAGAAAAGGCTTACATGAAAGCCGTAGCGTTTAGGAGGAAGTAATGGAAGGATTGAAAAAAATCTTATTGGGATTTCTAAAAGGTATTGGAAGAACGATTTCATATCTTCTCGCAATTGTTATTATCGGCGTACTAGTTGCTGCCAATTTGGTGACACCGCGTTATCAGGCACTTATTTCGAATTTTTTAGGACATACTTCAAGTCAGATAGAGGATACTGCTAAAAATTCAGAATCGACAGATTATTTTACTTCTGATTTTAGTTCAGAAGAAGAGTGGAAGAAAGCGGGTCAAGACTTAGCACAAGAAGTAGAGGAAGAGGGAATTGTTCTTTTACGTAATCAATCTAAGGCTCTTCCTTTAGCTCAGAATCTTAAAGTGACCCTCTTAGGTCAAAATTCAGTAGATTTTGTGTATGGTGGTGGAGGGTCTGGCTCAGTAAGTTCTGAAGGATTACCGACTTTGAAAGATAGCATGATGGCTGCTGGCTATGAGGTAAATGAAACTGTTTGGGATTTTTATGCTACTGGGCAAGGAAAAGATTATCGTAAAACAGCTCCAGATGTTTTTGGAAAAGGTGAATTTGCTGTAAATGAGGTTCCCGTGAATGTTTATACGGATGAGGTAATTGACTCCTTCAAAAATTATGACGATGTTGCAGTTGTTGTAATCGGTCGTACAGGTGGTGAAAGTGCAGATATTCCAACTACCAATCTATCAACTGGTAGTCACTATCTTGAGCTAGATTCTAATGAAAAAGCTCTTTTAGAAATGGCAAATGAGCATTTTGAAAAAGTTGTTGTTATTTTAAATACAACAAATACAATGGAATTAGACTTTCTTGAAACCTACGAAATCGATGCAGCAATTTGGGTTGGTGCAGTGGGTCAAACTGGGATAAATGCTATTGGAAAAGTATTGAACGGTGATGTCAATCCATCTGGGCATTTAACTGATACTTATGCTTATGATGTTTTCTCTGCACCAGCGGTAGCTAATCTCGGTGACTATAGTATTACAAATTCTAAAGTTGACAAAGCGAATAAATATCTAGTATATAGTGAGGGGATCTATGTTGGCTACCGTTATTATGAAACACGCTATGAGGATGTTGTTCTAGGGCGTGAAAATTCAGGTAATTATAATTATACTTCAACGGTACAATATCCATTTGGATACGGTTTATCATATACAGATTTTGAATATAGTAACTACATTCAACATGAAACTGCGGATGCATTTGAAATTAGTGTTACTGTAAAAAATACTGGATCTGTCTCTGGTAAGGAAGTTGTTCAATTGTATAAACAATCACCATACACTGAATACGACCAGAAAAATGGTATTGAAAAATCGGCTGTTGAATTAGTGGGATTTGCAAAAACAGCAGAACTTGATGCAGGTCAGTCAGAAACTGTGACAATTACTGTTCCCAAGGAAGAATTGAAAACTTACGACAGTAAGGGGGTAGGTACTTATATCGTTGATGCGGGGACTTACTACTTTACAGTAGCTAAAGATTCTCATGAGGCTGTAAACAATATACTTACAGCTAAAGGAAAGTCAACAGCTAACGGTATGGATGAGAACGGGAATGCTGATATGGTTTCTCGTCATGAAGTAGCTGATTTGGATACAAAGACATATTCTGTTTCATTAGTCACGGGTGAAAATATTGTTAACCAATTTACTGATGCGGATATTAAAACTTACGATGATGCGGCTATTTATCTTTCACGAAGTAACTGGGAAGGTACTTGGCCAAAAGTGTATTCAGAAGGAGAGATGGAAGCGACTAAGGAATTGTTAGCACTCTTGGCAATCAAAAATTTGGAAAACGAGAATGCAGAAATGCCAATTACAGGAACTGAGGATGAAAAAATTGGACATTTAGATGCTATTGATATGAGAGGTCTGGATTTTGATGATCCTCTCTGGGATACTCTCTTAAATCAATTAACGGTTGAGGATATGGATGAGCTCGTGCGTAATGGCGGCTATGCAACAATAGCAATTGAGCAAATCAACCTTCCTGCAACAATATTTAAAGATGGGCCTGCAGGATTCTCAAGTACATTGGTTGGTGGAAAATCAGCAACAGCTTACCCTGTCCAAGTTGTTATGGGGGCAACTTGGAATACAGAGTTGATGGAGCGTGTAGGTGTTGCTATTGGTAATGATAGTATCCATATTGGAGTAACTGGTTGGTATGCACCAGGCGTGAACTTGCACAGACTTCCATTTGGCGGTCGAAACTTTGAATACTTCTCGGAAGATAGTTTCCTTTCTGCAAAATTGAATGCAAGTGAAATTAAGGGAGTTCAATCAAAAGGTGTTATTGTAACCATGAAACACTATGCTTTGAACGATACAGAGACCAACCGTATTGGTGGAGCTATGTTCGCAAATGAACAGTCTATTCGCGAGCTTTACCTTCGTCCGTTTGAACAAGGTGTTCGTGACGCAGATGCCAGTGGTGTTATGACGGCTATGAATCGTATTGGTGGAGAATGGGCTGGTGCACACTATGGTTTGATGACTGGAACACTCCGCAACGAATGGGGCTTCAATGGTGTTGCCACAACAGACCAGGCATCTTTTGCAACTTTTGCTTATGCAGATTACCGCGAGGGACTTGCAGCTGGAACAAATTTATGGTTGAATACAGATTCAACTCTTTGGAAGTTGGAAGATGATGAATACAATGCTACTGTAGTAAATCAATTAAGAAATGCAACCCGTTCTATCTTATACCGTATTGTTAATAGTAATGCAATGAACGGTCTCGGAAAAGGTGATACAGTTTCTCGTGTTCGTCCACAGTGGATGTACTGGCTGTATATCGCTACTGTAATCTTGGGGCTAATAGCAATTCTCTTATTCATTATCCCAACTCGCGGTATCATCAAGTCGATGAAACGTATGCGTGCTAATCGCTTGAAAAATAAGTAAGGAGACCGTATGAAAGAATGGATTGCCAAACACCCAGACTTGTGGGAATTTATCAAGTTTAATGTGTTATCAAACATAGCGACCATTACAAATTTCTGTGTTCTTTGGTTGTCAACAAATTTCCTCTTTACAGCCTTGTCAAGTCAGCCATTTCACTGGTTCATCTTCCATTATTCCGTAGAAAATGGCGGTTTGAACGGCTTTCTCTCCTTCCTCTTGGCCTATGTAGCAGCGCAAGTTGTCAATTACATTGTACAAAGGAAGTTGGTCTTTGGAGCAGAAAATGATATTTCCAAAACCCTCCATTGGTATATCATAACTGTTCTAGTTGCAGGAATTTTGTCCATTGTGCTACCACCCTACACTACTCAGCTTTTTACATCATGGGGCTTGAGTTTGGGTTGGGCACAGACAGCAGCCAACTGGGTCAATATCTTTGTCCAAGTGGCTGTCAACTATCCGATGATGAAGTTTGTAATCATGAAATAAGAAGTGATGAACACAATCTCCCTAGTATTTTCTGGGGAGATTTTTTATAGCAGATTATGCCTAAAATCGTACAGATTATGAAGAAAGCGTTTTAATTGCTTGTGTAGTCTGATATGATAGTGGTAAAGAAATAGAATGAGGAAAAGATGATGAAGCATCAGAAGATTATTAATCGTTTAACATTGGAAGAAAAAGCAGCTCTCATGTCAGGAAAATCTGTTTGGGAAACAAAGGATTATCCTGAAAAAGGAATTCCATCTATCTTTTTGTCTGATGGACCACATGGAATTCGCAAGCAAGAAGGTGAAGGTGATCACTTAGGGCTGAATGCCTCTGTCCCTGCAACTTGTTTCCCAACAGCTGCTACCTTGGCAAATTCTTGGGATGTAGATCTAGTTGAACGTGTCGGACAAGGTCTCGGCGCGGAAGCAAACAGCTTGGGTGTCAATGTCATTTTGGGTCCGGGGCTTAATATCAAGCGCAGTCCCTTATGTGGTCGAAACTTTGAGTATTATTCAGAAGATCCATATCAAGCGGGAAAACTGGCGGCCGCAATGATTCGGGGAATGCAGTCGCAAGGTGTTGCGGCAACGCCTAAGCATTTTGCTGTAAACAGTCAGGAATTGCGACGTATGGCTTCAGACTCCATTGTAGACGAGCGCACACTGAGAGAGCTCTATCTGACAGGATTTGAGATTGCTGTGCGTGAAGGAAATCCAAAGGCAATCATGTCTGCCTATAACAAAATAAACGGTGTCTATGCTAATGAAGACAAGCGCCTCTTGCGTGACATTCTTCGTGACGAATGGGGCTTTACTGGCTTTGTCGTATCGGATTGGGGTGGCTCCAATGACCATGTCCTCGGTGTTGAAAATGGTAGTCATTTGGAAATGCCAGGTACTAAGAAGGTCGGTCAAAAGGAAATCATTGACGCTATTCAGTCTGGTCGTCTATCCGAGCAGGTATTGAATGAGCGCGTGGATGAGCTGATTGATGTAGTTTTAGAGTTGGCTAATGCTGAAAAACAAGCTGTAGATTATTCTGAACAACATGAATTGGCCCGTCAGGCTGCCACTGAGAGCATTGTGCTATTAAAAAATAAGGATCAGATCTTGCCCTTATCTAGTGAGACAAAAATAGCTCTCATCGGAGAATTTGCCCAAAATCCTCGCTATCAGGGAGCAGGTTCTTCTTTAATCAATACAAGACAATTAGATAAAACAGTGGATTGCATCGCAGATTATCCATTAAATGTCCTTGGTTACGAACAAGGCTATCAACGTGTAGATAAAGAAGATAGGGTGTTAGTTGACAGGGCTATCAATCTTGCAAACCAAGCGGAACTTGTTCTTTACTATATGGGGCTAGATGAAATGAGTGAAAGTGAGGGCTTGGATCGTCATCATATACGTCTCCCTAAAAACCAGTTATCCTTACTGAATGCCTTGGTAGGGACAGGTAAAAAAATCGTTGTTGTCCTATCAGCTGGTTCAGTTGTGGATATGAGTTGGGATGTGGATGTAGATGCGGTTTTTCACGGCTATCTATCAGGAGAAGCTGGTGCCAGAGCCATGTTAGATACCTTGACAGGACGTGTCAACCCATCAGGAAAACTAAGTGAAACATATCCTGTTAATCTTGCAGATGTTCCATCTTCGGATGACTATCCAGCGGGAGGCGATTTTGCCCTCTATAAGGAAGCTCTCTATGTAGGCTACCGTTACTTTACAAGCCTTGACAAGGCTGTCAAGTATCCCTTTGGTTATGGATTGTCCTACACAGACTTTTCTTACAGTCAATTAGAAGTGTCTGAATCAGGGGTTTCTGTCACAATCACTAATACAGGAATGGTAGATGGGGCTGAAATTATCCAATTGTACATAGGCAAAGAAGATAGTCAGATTTACCGCCCTGCAAAGGAGTTAAAAGGCTTTAAAAAAGTATTTATAAAAGCAGGCGAGTCCAAACAGATTTTTATTCCTTTTGAGGACTATACGTTCCGTTATTTTAATAAAGAGACAGGCAAATTTGAAGTAGAGGCTGGAAATTATCTCTTGTATGTAGGTGCAAGTAGTCAGGATATTCGCTTAGTTGGCGAGATTACCCGAGAAGGCACTGTAGACCAATTTCCTGCTTCAGAACATCTTCTGACTTATCTGACAGCCCAAGTGCAGGCTGTTTCAGAGCAGGATTTTGCACAATTGCTTGGACGTCCAGTTCCAGAAGAAACCTGGAAAATTGGTCAAGAACTGAGCCTGAACGATCCAGTTTTGAAACTCCAATTTGCGAAGAGTGGCTTGGCACGTGGTGTGCATAAACTATTGGCTGGCTTACTGAAAAAAGCAGAGCAGAAAGGGACTCCTGACTTGAACCTGCTGTTCCTTTATAATATGCCATTTAGGGCAATGGCAAAGATGACAGGTGACCTGCTCGATTTACCGATGGTGGAAGGGATTCTAACAATTGTCAATGGCCATTTTTTCAAGGGCTTAGGCCAACTATGGAGAGCCTATCAAGCAAAAAGAAAATATCAAAAGCAACTTTCCTAAAAATGTGATAGAATAGTAACAAATTGTGTCAAATGGAGAGAAAGATGACCTTACTAAGCATTGCCATACCGAGTTATAATTCGGAGGCCTACCTTCATTACTGTGTTCATTCCCTTGTAATGGGTGGGGACAAGGTTGAAATTCTGATTATTAACGATGGTTCAACAGACCGAACTCAGGAAATCGCAGAGGAGCTTGCCAATCAATTTTCAAATGTACGGACTATTTATCAAGAAAATAAAGGCCATGGCGGAGCTGTCAATACAGGGATTCGTGAGGCTGAAGGTAAGTATTTTAAGGTAGTTGATTCAGATGACTGGGTGGATACCAGAGCCTATCTGAAGATTTTGGAAAGTCTACAGGCCTTAGAAGAAGCAAGTACACCTGTTGATGCCTTCATTTCCAATTTTGTTTACGAAAAAGAAGGACAATCTCGGAAGAAAACCATGTCCTATCAGGATGTTCTGCCAGAAAATCGAATTTTCGGTTGGGAGGATGTGGGTGCCTTTTCTAAGGGGCAATACATGATGATGCATTCTCTCATTTACAGGACAGATTTGCTAAGGGAGGTTGGTCTAGCTCTGCCAGAGCATACCTTTTATGTGGATAATATTTTCGTATTTACCCCCTTACAGGCAGTGAAAACCATGTACTATCTTCCTGTAGATTTTTATCGGTATTTTATTGGACGAAATGACCAGTCTGTCAATGAATCTGTTATGATTAAGAGGATTGACCAACAGTTAAAAGTTAATCGAATTTTAGTAGATAATTTGGATTTAAATGCCATTGACAATACTGATTTGCGAAGTTACCTGCTCAATCATGTAGAAATTACCACTATCATCTCCTGTGCCCTTCTTAATCGAGCTGGTACTGCTGAGCATATGATGAAAAAGCAGGAATTATGGCACTATATTCGTGATAATAATCCTGCACTCTTTAAGATTGTCCGCAAAGGATTACTCGGGCAGTTGACCAATCTTTATGGTTACCCAGGGCGAAAAATTTCCAATGCCGTCTATAAAATCGCTAAAAGAATTTATGGTTTTAACTAAAACTCAGTTTCGGCTGAGTTTTTCTCTTGTTCAGAATACTTTGTTAATAGTAAGTGAGGATAGTTGACATTTTAAAACGACAAGTGTAGAATAATAGAGAAAGAAGAGAGGATTTCAAGTATGAATGATTTAAAACGTCTACCCGATACAGAATTTACAGTCTTAAGAACCATTTGGCACTTGCCAAACCCAGTGACCTCAGCTCAAATTATTAGTAACTTGGGAGAAGAAAATCACTGGAAGCCCCAAACCTTATTGACCATTCTTGCCCGTTTAACTGAAAAAGGTTTTTTGAAGAGTGAGCGAAGTGGCCGAGAGCGTCACTATACAGCCATTGTGTCTGAAGAAGAATATATGGCGGTTGAAACATCAAATTTTTTAGATCGTTACCAAGGGAACTCGCTTGGTGGTCTGGTCAAAACCCTCTTCTCCTCCAATGCTTTGTCAGCCGATGAACTGGATGAGTTAAGGAGCTTGTTGAATAAATAATATATAGTTGGAGATTTGAAATGTCATCACTCATCTTGCGTTTTTTCCTAATGAGTTTATATACATCGGCATTGATTTTGGTAGTCAGTGGCTTGTTTATCTTATTAAAAAATAGGGTTTCCGCTAGGGTTCGTTATCTGACCTGGTTGGCCTTGTTGGCTAGTCTGCTTTTTCCTTTTAGACCTCGTTTTGGTTCGGGTTTGGTCACTATTGAGCACAGTCCTAAGGCAGTGTCGACTGCTATTGAAACGACAGGTACTGTAGCTAGCTCAGCAACCACTAGTCAACCCAACTTGGTGGATATTTTCCTTGGCTTACCTTGGCTACAGATTTTCTTGGTCATTTGGTTAATAGGTTTTACGACGGTGCTGGGGCGTTCAATCTTTGCCTATATGAAATTCAGCAACCTTTTGAAGAGATGGGGAGCACCTATTTCTGACTTAAGGATTTTAGAGAATTTTCATATTATCAAAGAAGAGTTTGGTATCAAGAAGGACATTCGTCTGTTCTACTATCCACAGGTTTCCAGTCCCATGATTTTTGGACTGCGTCATCCCATTGTGCTTTTGCCGGCGACAGACTATACAGATGAGGAACTGGATCTTATTTTTGAACATGAGTTGACCCACTATAAACATAGGGATATATATGCCAATTTATTGGTTCTGCTTGTGAAGGCTGCCCACTGGTTTAACCCGATTGTGGCCTTTGCCTGCAAGGAAGTACAGGAAGCTGCAGAGAGTTACTGTGATCACAGCGTTCTCAGTCAACGTGATCAAGCCTACCGTTCTTTTTATGGTGAAACCATTATCACCATGATCCATAAGAGTCAGCAGCCAGTCCTGCTTTCTAGCTGTTTCTATTCAAATAAGTTTAATCTCAAGCGTCGTATTATTGCGATTATGGATAATCGGCTTCCTATACGCTCACTTGGTCTGTTGGTCACAACCTTTATGACCGTGGCCTTGGTCTTTTCAGGTTCTATTTTTGTTGTAGCAATGACAGAAAATCAAGTGGATCAAGTCATTCAAGAGGAAGGTTTGTCCGATAAGCAAGCCTTAGAAGCGGCTCTAAAAGACCAAAACTTCAAGCAGTCAGATGTCAAAGATGTGAAAGTGACGGAAGAATCTACCTACTTCCTTGTTGCATTTTCTAAAGGAGAAACTGGCTACAATATCCAAGTTGATAAGTTGACGAAACAAGTAAGGAAAGTTGAAAAAGAAACCTTGAAACTTGTGTCTTCCTCTTCTTCTCAACCAGCTAGCTCTCAAACTACTACTACGAGTTCAGCGACTGTTGTGACAACGACAAGTGCAACTAGTACAGTAGATACTTCAACTGGTTCTGCGACGACTACATATCAAGCTCCTGTGTCCAATGTAGTAGAAACTCCAGCTAGCTCCACTACCTCCTTAACTCCACCGACAACCTATATTCCTCCTGTTGATACAAGTGATGATGTAGATGTCAGCGATGATACAGATGATGTAGATGATTCCGATGACTAATATAGAGCACCTCTTTATAGGAGGTGTTTTCTTATTTGCTCATCTAGTATCATTATGAGGTAAAATGCTAGCGCTCATTAGTAGATAAGAGTCTTTAAAAATATTTTACTTTTTTGAGATTTTAGGCTTGACATTTAAAAACGACAAGTGTAGAATGTAATTATACTACAACTGTAGAAGATTGAGTGGGAGACCACTCTATTCTAAAATATCAAATACTACAAATGTAGAAGAAAACAATAATGGAGTTTATTATGAAACAGTTAAAAACATTGACATTTACAGCACTAGTAGCCGCTACACTTGGTTTACAGCAAACAGTATCGGCCAATCAAATCAAAACAATGGATGCAGCAAAATCAATCGTATTAAAAGATCTTGGTTTGAATGCTAGTCAAGTACGATTTAAGGATCTAGATTTTGAAAAAGGGATCTATGAAATTGATCTAGTTGCCAACAATGTGGAGTACGACTACGATGTCCAAGCTAGCACAGGAAAGATTATTAAGAAAAAGTCAAAGAACTTAGCCCCTACAAAGACTACTGTTAAACCAGCTCAACCAACTCAAGCGAAGAAAACAACTGTTGCCGTAACGATTTCAATGGAGCAGGCAAAAACAATTGCCCTGAAGGATGCAGGTTTGACAGCTAATAAGGTTCGCTTCAAAGAAGTAGATCTTGAGAAGAGCGTTTATGAAGTGGATTTTGTGGCAAATAATCTTGAATATGAATATGATATCAATGGCTTAACAGGCAAGATTATCAAGAAAAAGACAAAAGCAGTCGCTGTAAAACCAGTAACTTCGCAGAAAAAACCAGTTGTAGTCACACAGCCTAAGAAAGTGGCAGTAGTGCCAACACTTTCAGTAGAACAAGTGAAGACTATTGTCTTGAAAGATTTAGGCTTGGCAGCAGCTAAAGTTCGCTTTAAAGAGGTTGACCTTGAGAAAGGCATCTATGAGGTTGAAGCCCTTGCCAACAACTCTGAATTTGACTACAAGATTAACGGTACAACAGGTCAAATTATTAAGAAAAAAGTAGAAGCAAAGAAAAGCTGGTAATAGATAGGGAGAGTGGGAAGTGAGCCACTCTTCTCTTAACCCTTAGAACGACAAGTGTAGAAAAAGAGAGTAAGATGAAAGAAACAGTACAGACCAAATTTAAACGAATCGAAACAAAATATATCCTTGATCGCCATCAACTAGCAGCGGTTATGGCAGAGCTTCAGGCTCATGTAGTCAAAGATGATTACCCAACTTCAACTATTACCAATATATATTTTGATACAAATGAATATCGAATGATTCAAGATTCCGCGGAGCGTCTGTGGAAGCGTGAGAAAATCCGTATGCGGACCTACGATGCTCATCCACATGCAGATAGCCAGGTCTTTTTAGAAATCAAGAAAAAAGAAAATGGCGTTGGCTTGAAGGATCGCTTGACCTCAAAGCCAGCATCGGTCTTGAAATTTATGAGCCATAACCTAGTTGATGAAACCATCAACAATCCAGTGCTTTTGGAAACAATGGCAGAGCTTCGAGAGCGTTACGGCAAGATTGAGCCCATGATGTACATTTACTATGATCGTTTTTCAATGAAAGGGATTGAGGATAAGAAGGTTCGCATCACTATTGACCAAAATATCCTTTATCGTCATTACGATGTGGATTTGTTTGCAGGAAAGTATGGCTATCCTTTATTAGAAGATGATCAAGTAATTATGGAAATTAAGGTGCCTGAAACCTACCCAGAATGGCTTCAAGCCATTATTGATCAGTATGGTCTGAAGCGCGTGTCATTTTCTAAATATGGGACAGCCCACCGTAAGTTAGTAGAAAGTCAAGAAGAGGAAATAATTTTTGAAAGAGCAATTGTTTAAAAGTATCTTTGAAACCAATACAGGCCCCGCAGAACCGTCTATGCTAGCAACCAGTTTAGTCGTTAGCCTGATTCTGGGGCTGATTATTGCAGTAGTTTATAAATACAAGACCCTATATTCCAAGGAATTTGTGATTACTTTGACCGTTCTTCCGGTTCTTATGACCATGATTATATTTATGGTCAATGGCAACTTGGGAACCAGTGTGGCCATTGCGGGAACCTTCGGGATGATTCGGTTTCGCTCTGCGGCAGGTGGGGCTAAGGAACTCTTGATGGTCTTTATCGCAACGGGTATTGGTCTGGCTTGCGGTATGGGCTTTATCATCCTAGCAACCATTTTTACGCTCTTTGTTTGTCTAGTCTTGCTATTCTTGGAAAATTCTTCCTTTGCGACAGTTAGTCAAACCAGACGGAACATCACCATTCGAGTACCAAGGGAGTTGGATTACGAACTACTATTTGAAGCTACTTTTATCAATGCCTGTAAGTATGTAGAATTGGTTAGCATTAAGAACATTAAAAAAAGCAATAGCTTGGAGCTTGTCTATAATGTTGATTTAGATTCGAATTTATCGGATAAACAGGTGATTGATACCTTGCTCAGTATCAATGATTCGATTGAGATCAGCATTAGCAAGCTGGCACAGAAAAAGAAAACCTTGTAGGAGGGTGAGAGATTGGCGACAATCTCTTTTTTTGTATATAATGAAGTCAGAAGAGGAGGCAACTTATGCAAAAATTAGGACAAACAGGATTAGAAGTTTCACGAATTGGTCTAGGTTGTATGCGAATGGCAAGTTTGAGCGAGAAGGAAACAGCCCAGGTCTTGAAAACAGTCCTTGAACAAGGAATTAACTTTTTCGATCATGCGGATATTTATGGTCAGGGAGAATCTGAAATTCGTTTTGCCCAGGGTGCAAAATTGGCAGGACTGAAGCGAGAGGATATTTTCCTCCAATCAAAATGCGGTATTCGTAAGGGGTATTTTGATTTTTCTAAAGACTACATCTTGGAGACAGTGGATGGTATTCTCAAGCGCCTGGATACAGAATATCTTGATGTTTTGGCCCTCCACCGTCCAGATGCCCTCATGGAAGCAGAGGAAGTGGCAGAAGCCTTTTATCTCTTGAAGCAGGCTGGTAAGGTGCGACATTCCGGTGTCAGCAACCAGAACATCTACCAAATGGAGTTACTCCAGTCCTATCTGGACCAGCCCCTAGCGGTAAATCAGCTCCAACTTTCGCCAGCTCATACTCCTTTGATTGATGCAGGGCTCCATGTCAACATGAAAGACGATGCTGCGACCATGCGGGACGGAGGTTTGATTGATTATTGCCAGCTCAAAAAAATCACCATTCAGGCCTGGTCCCCATTCTTGATTGATTTGCAACGAGGTATTTTCGCCAACCATCCTGACTATGCTCTTTTAAATCAGACCATTGGGGAAATAGCAGAGCGCTACCATGTTTCACATGAAACCATTGTCGTAGCTTGGATTTTGCGCCATCCAGCGAAAATTCAAACCATTGTAGGTTCTATGAATTCAGATCGCCTGACCAAGATTGCTCAAGCTAGCCAGATTACCTTGACTAGACAAGAATGGTACGAGATTTACAGAAGTGCAGGAAACATTCTGCCTTAGGAGGAATGTATGAAGTGGGAAATTAAAGCATTTGACCAACTTAGTTTACAGGAACTTTACACTATCTTGACACTTCGGACCGACGTGTTTGTCGTGGAACAAGCCTGTCCTTATCCTGAAGTTGATGGAAAGGATCCAAACTGTCTTCATCTTTTAGGCACAGACAACGGGGAGTTGGTTGCATACTTGAGAATTTTACCGGCTGGTCTGAGCTATGATGAAGTTTCCATCGGTCGTGTGGTCATCAAGCCAAGTCATCGTGGTAAAGGCTTGGGTCGGCCAATGATGGAGCAAGCTATCCATTACATCACAAATGAATGGAAAGAAAATCAGATTAAAATCGGTGCCCAAGCTTATTTAGAAAAATTCTATCAATTGCTTGGCTTTAAGCCAGTTTCTGAAGTATATTTGGAGGATGATATTCCGCATTTGGATATGCTATACAGCAAACCAGTCAACTAGGGCTGGTTTTTCGATTTTTTCTCGGCAATTTCTCCCAAAAATCAGCTATTTTATGGTAGAATGAATAGGTATAAAATCAGTAAAAGAGGAAGAAAATGAAACGTTCTATGTATGCTGGACGTGTTCGTAAGGAACATGTCGGACAGGAAATTACTTTGAAAGGTTGGGTTGGCCGCCGTCGTGACTTGGGTGGCTTGATTTTCATTGATTTGCGTGACCGCGAAGGTATTATGCAATTGGTCATCAATCCAGAACTTGTAGACCAAGACCTTATGGCAACTGCTGAAAGCCTCCGCAGTGAATTTGTTATAGAAGTGACGGGAATGGTTGTGGAGCGTGAACAAGCAAACGACAACCTCCCAACAGGAGCTGTTGAACTGCAAGTAACCAGCTTGACAGTGTTGAACACTGCCAAGACTACTCCATTCGAAATCAAGGATGGTATTGAAGCCAGTGACGATACACGTTTGCGCTATCGCTATTTGGATCTTCGTCGTCCAGAAATGATTAACAACTTTAAATTGCGTGCAGCTGTAACCCACAGCATTCGTAACTACCTAGACGAGCTTGAATTTATCGATGTGGAAACGCCAATGTTGACCAAGTCAACGCCAGAAGGTGCGCGTGACTACTTGGTACCTTCTCGTGTGTCAAAAGGTCACTTCTATGCCCTTCCACAAAGCCCACAGATTACTAAGCAGCTATTGATGAATGCTGGTTTTGACCGTTATTACCAAATCGTTAAGTGTTTCCGTGACGAAGATTTGCGTGGGGACCGTCAACCTGAGTTTACACAGGTTGACTTGGAAACTTCATTCTTGAATGAAGTTGAAATCCAAGACATCGTAGAAGGCTTGATTGCTAAGGTCTTGAAAGATACCAAAGGGATCGACGTGACCTTGCCATTCCCACGTATGTCCTATGACCATGCTATGAACTTCTATGGTTCAGACAAGCCAGATACTCGTTTTGACATGCTCTTGCAAGACTTGACATCTACTGTCAAGGAAGTTGACTTCAAGGTCTTCTCAGAAGCACCTGTTGTAAAGGCTATTGTGGTCAAAGGTGCGGCGGACAGCTACTCTCGTAAGGACATTGATAAATTAACAGAGTACGCCAAGCAATTTGGTGCCAAGGGATTAGCTTGGGTCAAGGTTGACCAGGGAGAATTAGCTGGTCCAGTTGCTAAATTCTTGACAGACATTACAGCTGACTTGACAGCAAGTTTACAACTGGAAGACAAGGACTTAGTTCTCTTTGTGGCAGATGAATTGGAAGTGGCTAATAATACCTTGGGAGCCTTGCGTAATCGCTTAGCTAAGGAACAGGGCTTGATTGACGAAAGTAAGTTCAACTTCCTTTGGATTGTGGACTGGCCAATGTTTGAGTGGTCAGAAGAAGAAGGACGCTACATGAGTGCCCACCATCCATTCACCTTGCCAACGGAAGAAACAGCTCATCATTTGGATGGTGATTTGGCGCAGGTACGTGCAGTTGCCTATGATATTGTCTTGAATGGTTATGAGTTGGGCGGCGGTAGCCTTCGTATCAACCAAAAAGACATGCAAGAACGGATGTTCAAGGCACTTGGCTTCTCTGCAGAGGATGCCCATGAGCAGTTTGGTTTCTTGCTAGAAGCTATGGACTATGGTTTCCCACCACATGGTGGATTGGCTATCGGTTTGGACCGTTTTGTCATGCTCTTGGCAGGTGAGGACAATATCCGTGAAGTGATTGCCTTTCCGAAGAATAACAAGGCATCTGATCCGATGACACAGGCACCAAGTACGGTTGCATCAGCTCAATTAGAGGAATTAGCTTTAGATATTACACTTGAAAATGAATAAATTTTTCAGAAAACAGCGTGTTCTTTTCTTAAGAAAGGCCAGAAAGAATAAGTTTTGGTCAGTTATTTCGGGGATTTCTCGAGAAAAATATGCAGAACGGATATCGGGGTCCATTATTTATGGGCTCCTATCTAGTATTGCGGTCAATTTTTTCTTTAGACCAGGGAATGTCTATTCATCGGGAGTGACTGGTATAGCTCAGATAGTTTCTGCCTTAGCTGCTTCTTATGCGGGTTGGGATATACCAATCGCTGCGGTATATTATGCCCTCAATATTCCCTTGCTCGTCATAGCCTGGTATAAAATTGGCTACAAATTTACTATTTTTACCTTTATCACTGTATCTCTTAGCTCCTTGTTTATTCAGTTTATGCCTCCGGTCACACTGACAACTGATCCTCTGGTCAATGCGATTTTCGGTGGGCTTATGCTCGGTACAGGGATTGGCTTTGCACTTAGGAATAATGTATCTAGTGGTGGAACTGATATTGTTTCCATCATCATTCGGCAAAAGACGGGACGGCAAGTTGGTTCCATTTCTCTGATTGTCAATATTATGATTATGCTGATAGCGGGGATGACATTTGGCTGGAAGTATGCCCTGTATTCCATGGTGGCACTTTTCATCTCTAGTCGGATGACAGATGCTATTTTTGTCAAGCAGAAGCGAATGCAGGCCATGATTATTACCAATCAGCCAGACCGAGTTATTAAACAAATTCACAAGAAACTCAATCGTGGTGTGACTATCATCAATGGTGCGGAGGGTGCCTACAATCATGAGCAAAAGACTGTTTTGATTACCATTATCACTCGTGCGGAGTTTAGTGAATTTAAGCAAATTATGAAAAAAGCAGACCCAAGAGCTTTTGTATCTGTCGCGGACAATGTCAATATTATTGGGCATTTTGTGGAGAGTGAGTAGGATGAAGAAAAAAATCTACCTGGTATATATCAGTTTGAGTGGCAATACGGAAAGTTTTGTAAAACGTTTGAAGTCATTTTTCCAATTTCAGACAGATTGGGACCTTGAACTGGTTCATGTCAAAGATTTGGTCAAGCAGGATATTCCTTTTTATCAACTCGACGCGCCTTTTGTGGCTTTTCTACCAACTTATTTAGAAGGTGGAAATGGAGTGGATAATGGAGATGTGGAGATTTTGACCAATCCTTTAGGTGATTTTATTGCTTTTGAGAATAATGCAGAGCTCTGTCTGGGTGTTGTTGGTTCAGGCAATCGAAATTTCAACAACCAGTATTGTCTGACTGCCAAGCAGTATTCTGAGCGTTTTGGGTTCCCTGTTATTGATACCTTTGAATTGCGTGGTATGCAGAATGACATTGAACGTATTGGTCGGAAGATAATGGAAATGATGTGAAGAGTTTCAACTCAGCTTTATGCTGGGTTGTTTTCTTTGTGACACAAAAAACTCACCAGCATGACTGATGAGTTCTAAGGAGATTTATGAAAAATATTTAGGAGTGACTATAGTATAGCCTATATTTCTTTCGCGAACATCCGTCTTAGGTCCTATTTATCTTCCAAAATACAAATACTTTGTCCAGCAAGGGTGATTTGCTGGGCTTTATTATCGTCAACAGGTGGGAAGTTGAAACGAACGGTTTGCTCTTTTTCGTTTTCGAAAACAAAATCGCTGTCCGCAAAGTTGATAATGAACTGGATAGTTTTATCGCCATTTGTGACTTGATAGCGGAGGACGTATTCGGTTAGCCAGTAGAAATCACAGGTTTCTTGAATGGTTTCATAGCTGTTTTGGCTGAGAATTGGATTGTTTTTACGGAAGGCAATCAATTCTTGGATAAACTCGATGTGTTCTTTATATTGAACAGCCCGTGTCCAGTCTAGGCGATTGATTCTATCAGGAATATTGTAAGTATTATCAATCTCATCTTTGGTACGGAAGAATTCTTGTCCGCTATGAATAAAGGCCATTCCTTGAGAAATGAGGACCAATTGTAGCCCAAAGCTTGCAGCTCGTTTTTGTTGCTGAGGTGTCCAATCTGGATGTTCAATATGGAAGTAATCAAAGGCCGTTGCATTATCATGACACTCGATGTAGTTAAGTGACTGTTGCGGTGTGATGAAGTGGCTGTAGCGGCTGCCAGTCAGGAGATGCTGCACTTTTTCGTGTAGTTGTTTGTCAACTAGACGGGTAGGGTTGAGCAAGAGTTTCTTAAAGGTATCACGATAGTCATCGTTGAAGAAACTCACTTCTGGAAGCTGGTCTGCATTGTACTGGTGGGCTAGTTTTTCATAGTCTAGACCAGTTGCCATCTTCCAACCTTCGCCATAGAGATAGATATTTGGATGAATGGCTGACAATTCCTCCTGGATTTGGTTGATGGTTTGGCTGTCCAAAATCCCCATCAAGTCGAAACGGAAGCCATCAAAACCATAGATACTGGTCCATTGGCGGAGGGATTGCTTGATGTAGTTGCGGACCATGCTGCGTTCGCTAGCGACATCGTTGCCACAGAAAGTACCATCCGTCCGCATACCATGCTCGTTGTAACGGTAGAAATAACCAGGGACAATTAGCTCGAATGCGTATTTCTCTGCATGATAAACATGGTTGTAAACAACGTCCATATTGACTGAAATATCGGCATCGTGATAGGCTTGAATGGTTTCCTGGAGTTCTAAAATACGAGCATAGGGGTCATTTGGTAGGCTGGAGAAGGAGCCTTCTGGCAGGTTGTACTGCATAGGGTCGTAACCCCAGTTATAAACAGCTTGGGGTTTATTTTCATCTACACTTCCAAAATCATAAACAGGAAGAAGTTGAATATGGGTAACGCCCAGATTTTTGATATAGTCCATTCCCAGTTTCATACCGTCCAAGACAGGTGATTCGGTCAGACCGAGGAATTGACTACGGTGTTTGAATCCAGCTTCTGTCTGCCAAGAGAAATCGCGGACACTCATTTCATAGACAATAGCTTGAGAAATCGGTCGTTGGGTCTTGGCGCGACGAACCTTATGAAGTTTATTTGGGTTGATGACATAGCTATCGCCAGAGTTTGCCTTGGATGAAAGGGCGTAGGGGTCGTGAACAGCAATCCACTCGCCATTGACTTTGTGGAGATAGTGGTAGCTTTGACTGTCCAAGTCACCCTCTACTGTGACCTGCCAGACACCTTTTGAACCCCTTGTCATGGCATATGGTGTCCCTTCAAGGACTAAAAATACCTGTTTGGAGATAGGTGCCCAGAGTTTGAAACTTGTGGACTGAGGGCTATAAGTTGCCCCCAAATCACTGCCATCATAGGTATAGTTTTGTTCGAAAATAGCAGAGCGGACAATATGACCATAGCCTAACTCCGTTTTGTTGCGATCTTGGTCATAAATACAATAGTCCTTGTCCAAATTTAAGGCGTGTAGGCTGGTCAGATAGTAGAGAACCAGGTTTTCTACCTCTAGACAGGAATGAATGAAAAGTTGAGATGTGGCATCGTCGGACTCGAGGGAAAAACTCATGTGCTCGGTATCAAATCGTTTTTCCATAACCAAGCGAATAGTAGCTACATCATCTAGAAATGCTTGAAATTGTCGTAATGCCATGAGCCGAACGGCTCCTTTCTAAGTTAAAGTTCAGTAATGGTATGTGGAATGACGCGGCGGTAGCAGACCTGCTTGTCTTCCTTATTGTCGCTGATGATTTGGTGCAGGGTATTGAAGGCCACGCGTCCCAGTTTGATAGCGTGGACATCAACATAGGCTTCAATATCTAATTTTGGTTTGACAGAGTCAAAGGAGATGATAGGGAGTTTTGTACCGACTTCGTTGAGGTACTTGACAATCCCTTCTGCCACCATAGTATCGGTTGTGACGATAGCATCAATCTCTTGTTTGAGTAATTTTTTGGAAATCTTGTAAGAACTGTCTTCCAATAGGAAGCCTGAAACAAACTTGACCTTGTTTTCGTCAAGAGGGATATTATGAGATTTGAGGGCATTTTTATAGCCTGAATAACGGTCTTGAGAAACAACTAATTCCTTGTTACCAGCGACAAAGGCAATATTCTTGTAGCCCTTATTGATAAAGTAATTGGTCGCTTCAAATCCAGCCTGGATATTGTCATTATCGACTAAGGAGATAAATGGAGAATCTGCCTTACCGAGAATGAGGAAGGGAAACTTATGCTGAATGGCTAGCTGGACCAGTGGGTCATCTGGCTTGGAATAAAGGAAAATTAAACCATCAACCCGTTTTCCGTAGACCATCTGAGAAATAGCTTCCAATCGCTGTTCTTCATTTTTTCCCGTAGAAATCTGGATCGCATAATTGTGGTCAGCAGCCACCTGTGAAATGCCACGCAGGGCTGTCGGGAAGAAAGGGTTTTGATAGAAGACATCAGAATCTTCAGGAAGTACCAAGCCAATCACCTGTGTGTAGCTAGAAACCAGACTACGAGCATTGAGATTGGGGTGGTAGTTGAGGTCCGCCATTGCCTTTCTAACTAGGTCTTTGGTTTTTTGACTAATAGCAGAGCTGTTCTGAATGACGCGGGTAACGGTAGAAGGTGAAACACCTGCTAACTTAGCGACGTCTTTAATGGTAGCACGCATAGGAACCTCCTAAATCTCATCTCTGAATTTGGTTTTGAAAAATACCCAAATCAATACTATCACAAAGAGGATATTTTGAACAGTCAAAACAGTTGTAACAGGCTGCCCAAAAATCCCAATCAAGCAGGCTAAAATGGTTGGTAGTCCCAAGCAATGCAGGGAGAAATTGAAACATTCTTTAAAGGTATGAAAATGGAAGAAACGGGATTTTTTAGTCAGGTAGAGAAAGCCACTTGCACCCAGTAGAATAAAGAGGAGATTGGTGGCCAAAATCATGGTCGATACCAAGGTAATGCTCAGACCAACTATTGCCCGATTGGCTTGGTACCAATTCTTTGAAAGGGCGGTGGTCAATCTTTCCCTACTTGAAAAATCAGCATTTGTCAGTCCATCGTAGCTGAGCTGGGCTAAGACATCCTGCCCTTTTCGAATGGTCAGAATTTGTTGGCCAAATTGGTAGGAGAAATCAGAGCTTGTAGGAACTGTTTCACCAAAGGTAACCTGCTCCCAGCTACTATTTCCTGTATAGGTGAATTGTCCATTTTCAATAGCTACATGTTGGCTAAGGTCATTCATGACATCCTCATTGAGCGGTTGATACACTCCTTCTACAAAGTTTTCCAGCGGATAGGTTTCCAAGCTGACAGTTTGAAGAGAGCTGGGAATGACAAGGAGGGACACTAAAAAGAGCGTAGTAAATAGACCTTGCCAGACTTTCATCCATCCGCGATTGGCAAACATTTTTCTAGGAGAAAAAATACTGGAAAAATAAGAGAATGGGTAGGTAATCATGTCTTGTACCTTTCATAAAAATTTTGGCTCTGTCTAAAAAGGGAAAAGGTGGGACAGGGTTACCCCTTGTCACCACCACTTGTTAAACCAGATACAAAGTTCTTTTGTAGGAAGAAGAATAAGATACTGATTGGAAGGGCGATGAGGATAGCACCTGCCGCGAAGTAGGCAATCTTCAAGTTTTTCACATCAGAGATGAAGGTTTGAAGACCGACTGCCACAGTATAAAATTCTTTTTCACGAAGCAAGAATTTGGATAGGATGTAATCTCCAAAAGGTCCCATGAAGGCCCAGAGTGCCTGTACAGCAATCATTGGACGAACAAGTGGAAGAACGATTTGCCAGAAACGTCTGAAGTGACCAGCACCGTCTAGTTTTGCAGATTCATCGAGAGAAATTGGCACTGTATCGAAATAACCTTTCATGAGCCATGCATTCATTGGGATACCACCACCAACATAAAGGAAGATGAGGAACCAGCTTTGGTTGAGGGCATTGAGCATGAGGGCCATAACGAAGAAGGCTGTAAGGGCAGCCATTGTTGGCACCATTTGAATAATCAAGAAGAAGACCAAACTCTGTTTACGAGCGATGAAGTTATAACGGCTATAAGCATAACCAGCTAATACCACTATACTGGTTTGGATAAGCATTGTCAAGATTGCGATAATGAGCGTGTTGAGGTACCAGGTACCGTAGAGAGTTTCGCTAAATAGTCCTTTGAAATTGTCCAGAGTAAACTGGATTGGTTCCAGCTTGAAAGCTACCACGTTGCCTGATTTAAAGGCTGTCATGATGGTAATCAATAGAGGGTAGATAATGATGATAGACAAGGCAATCAGATAGAGATAGGTAAAAGTCTGATTGAGTATGCGTCTAGTTTTCACAGATACTTTCATCTTATACATCCTCCATTTCAAAGGCGTTTAATTTCTTGAAGGCAATCATAGAGATACTGATGACAATCATAGAGATAATCAAGGTAACCGCAGCTGCCATTGAATACTGAGGAGCAGTACCTGTTGTCAATTTATAAATCCATGAAATCAAGATGTCAGTCGAACCAGCACCCCCACCGACGCTACCAGGTCCACCGTTGTTGAAGAGGTAGATGATAGAGAAGTTGTTGAAGTTGAAGGTGTACTGACTAATCAGAGTAGGAGCAGCCACTGCCAAGATCATTGGCAAGGTAATGCTACGGAATTTTTGAATGGCACTTGCCCCATCAATGTAGGCAGCCTCGTATAAATCGTTTGGAATAGATTGCAAAATACCCAAGGTCAAGACATAGATATAAGGGAAACCAAGCCAAGCCTGCATCATGATAAGGGCAACCTTAGTCCAGAATGGATCTGTTTTCCATGGAATAAGGAAGTTGTCAATAAATGGCAAGAATTTGCTTAGGAATGGCAATACTTGTGTGTTAATGGCACCGACACTATCGTTGAACATGTTACTAAAAGTCAAGATAGTCACGAAGGCTGGAACAGCCCATGGGAGCAAGAAGATAACACCGAAGATGCGTTTTCCCTTGATAAATGGCTGGTTGGCAATGATGGCTGTCAGGATACCGATAACAATCTGTGCAGTTGAGGCAGCCAAGGCCCAGATGATTGTCCAGCCTAAGACAGAACCAAAGGCTGCACGGAAGGTGCTGAGTTTCCAGATATTTGTAAAGTTAGTAAAGCCAATCCAATCTAGAAGGGCACCAGGAGGTAAATGTTGGAAATCGTAGTTGGTAAAGGCGATGAAGAGAGTCACCACAACCGGGAAAATTATGGCAAAGGTCATAGCAATATATGAAGGAATTATCAAGAGATAAGGGAAACCATTTTCATACACACCTTTAACCATTTCATTTAAAGTTGTCGGTACAGGATAACCGTTATTCCAACGTTGAGCAGTATCTTTGGCATCCTTTAAGTTTAAGGCGTAGAAAGCAAGATAGACAACGGTAATGATGAGGTGGAAGGAACCACGGATCAACATGAAGAGGGAGTTGTCACGACCACGTTGGCTACCAAGGGTAATCAAGTTTCCAATTTCTCCACCTGCTATTGCAATGAAGTAGACTAGGAAAGCTAGTGTTACGCCAAGGAAGATATAGCCTTTTGCTTTTTGCTTGTTGTAGATTTGCCCTAGACCAGGAAGTAGGGACAAGAGGAGTGCCTTACTTGGATTTTGTTTCATAGTGTAATCTCCTTTAGGTCAGTCCTAAATATCAATATATATTTCGGTTGGTAGTAACAAAGTAGACTGGGAGGAAATCCCAGTCTGACTTAAAAATGACTAGTTGCCATATTTTTGAGCGATTGTATCTTCAATCAATTTCACAGCGTCAGTAGCAGCAGTCTTAGGATCTTTTTTACCACTTACAGCTTCGAAGAGCATGTTAGCAGCTGGTTCCCAAACTGTGCTCATTTCTGAGATGTTTGGCATTGGTTGAGCAGAAGCAAACTGGTTGATAACCGCAGTTGTCAATTCATCGTTCTTGCTGACTGCATATTCACGTGCTTCAGTGTTAGCTGGAACTTCGTTTGTAGCATCGTAGAATGCTTTTTGTTGTTCAGTTGAAGTCAAGTGGTCAACAAATTTTTGTGCCAAGTCTGGGTTCTTAGAACCTGCAGGGATAACCCAAGCCTTACCACCACCGAATGCTGAGTATGCTTTGCCGTCAGCAAGTGTAGGGATAGTAGCTACGCCGTAGTTGACACCTGCATCTTTCAAAGCAGAAGCTTTCCATGGACCATCGATGATAACAGCTGTTTTGCCTTCAGTAAATTGAGTTTGAATCAAGTTACCAGCAGCAGATGCATCTTGAAGACCTTGAGGCCATTTTTCATACCAAGTTTTAGCGTATTCGATAGCCTTGATAGCACCGTCGTTAGCAAGACCGATGTCTTTTGGATTTGTACCATTTTCACCGAATACATAACCACCGTAACCAGAAAGAAGTCCGTATGCATAGTAGAAGTTTGTCCAGTCAGCTAGGAAGGCTGAAGTTTTACCTTCTTCACCAGCAAATGCGTACTTGCTATCTTTAGCCAACTCTTCCAATTCAGCAAAAGTTTTTGGTGCTGCAGAAACAAGGTCTTTGTTGTAGTAAGCAACCAATGTTTCGATAACAGCAGGTGAACCGTAGACTTTACCACCAGAAGTAACCAAGGTTTCAGTCGTTTCATCTGTCTTGCTTGTTTCAGCGAGTTTCACTTCTGAAAGTTGACCTTCAGAACCAAGGCTACCTACGCGGTCGTATGGTGCCATCATAACGTCTGGAGCTGAACCTGATTGGTTATCAAGTGACAAGTTGTCCAAACCTGTAAGAGCGTCACCAGTTTTAACGGTAACAGTCACGCCTTCATTTTCTTTTTCAAAGGCAGCTTTTGCTTCGTTGATGTATGCTTCGTACTGACCATCAACGTAAATAGTCAACTCTTGACCAGCTTCAGCAGAAGAGCTTGAAGTTGATGATGAGTTTGAGCAAGCAGCCAATACAGCAGTAGATGCAGCTAGAAGAGCAACGCTCTTAAGAAGTTTGTGTTTCATATTCTTCCCTCCAAGAATAAATGGTTTATTGTGAAACGCTTGCTAACGCAAACGTTTTCCTAAGTTGAATTCATTATACACCATTATGAATCCGTTTGCAAGCGTTTTTATAAAAAAATTTAAAAAATTTTTTAGGTCAATATAAAATGTTGGATAAATTTTTGTTATATAATGTAGAAACATGAAAAAATTGCTGAAATTGACTGATATAATTGTGAAAAAGCTTGATTTGTTACCGTTTTCATTATATAATGATAAAAAGCAATCGTTTGCATCTTATTTATGATTATCTAGAAAGATATGGAGAAGATTTTATGAAAGAACGCCAAAGTGGAGTGCTTATGCACATTTCATCTTTACCTGGAAAATACGGCATTGGTTCTATGGGACAGGCTGCCTATGACTTTGTTGATTTTTTAGAAAGAACCAAGCAACGTTACTGGCAGATTTTGCCTTTGGGAACGACCAGTTATGGTGACTCGCCTTACCAGTCTTTCTCTGCCTTTGCGGGCAATACTCATTTTATCGACTTTGATTTTCTGATTGAAAAGGGCTGGTTGACCGAGGAAGATCTAGCTGGGATTGACTTTGGCGACAAGGATACAGAAGTGGATTATGCCAAGGTCTTTTATGGTCGACGTCCTGTCTTAGAGAAGGCTGTGAGGGCGATAAAGGCAGAAGGCTTGCCAGAGGATTACTGGTCTTTTGCTGAGGAAAATGGTTTTTGGTTGCACACTTTTGCAGAGTACATGGCTATCAAAGAGCATTTTGATAATAAGCCCTGGATTGATTGGGAGGATCAAGGAGCTCGCCTGCGCTATCATGATACATTAGAGTATTACCGTCAGCTCTTGGCGGAGCAGATGGATTACCACCGTATCACCCAGTATTTATTCTTCAGTCAGTGGCATGCTTTGAAGGCTTACGCCAATGCCAAAGGTGTTGAGTTTGTTGGGGATATGCCGATTTATATCGCGGCTGATTCTGCGGATATGTGGGCCAATCCCCACTTCTTCAAGACAGACGAAGAAGGCAAGCCTAGTGTGGTTGCCGGCTGTCCACCAGATGCTTTTTCAGAAATCGGTCAGCTCTGGGGCAATCCAATTTATGACTGGGAAGCTATGAAGCAGGATGGATTTACTTGGTGGGTGGCTCGTTTGCGTGAGTCCTTCAAGATTTATGACATGGTGCGGATTGACCACTTTATCGGCTTTGCTTCTTTCTGGGAAATTCCAGCAGGGGAAGAAACGGCGGTCAATGGCTACCGTGTGGAAGCACCAGGTTTCGAACTCTTTGAAACCATCAAGTACCACTTGGGTGACCTGAATATCATCGCGGAAGATTTGGGAACAGTGACAGATAAGGTTATTCAATTGCGTGAAAAGACTGGTTTCCCAGGTATGAAAGTCTTGCAGTTTGCCTTTGACCCTGAGGGTGACAGCATTGAGATGCCACACAATCACCGCAACAATGTCGTAGCCTATACTGGTACCCATGATAATGATACCATTCTGGGTTGGTATGAGAGTGAACTGTCTGACGAGGGCAAGGAATTCTTAGACAAGTACAGCAATCGCCGTGAGGATGAAAGGGTTAGCCATGCAATGTTCCGTTTGCTTTTCGGCTCACCTGCCTTTATGGCTGTGGCTACCATGCAGGACTTGCTCGGCTTGGATGGGTCAGCTCGTATGAACCTGCCAAATACCCTTGGTGGCAACTGGACTTGGCGGATGACTGCCGACCAGCTCACCCCTGCCATTGAGGCGGACTTGCTTGATTTGACAGTGACCTACCGCCGTGAGAACGCCATTGTCAAGGCTAAAAAAGAAGAAATGACAGAACCATCAGTCTAGGCTGGTGGTTTTTTGTAAAGGTTGGTGATGGGTATAGAGATTGATGATTAGATAGTCGCCATTATTGATTTGTCTTTTCAACTTTTTCAAAATCTTGCCTCTAAATAAAAATCATCTCCTCTAGGTCTAACTTAGAGGAGATTGTTCTTATTTCTTCTGTTTACGGACATAGAGCCAGTAGCTAATCCAGTAGTAGATGGTGTGGAGCAGGGCGGCAACAAGGCTCCAAAAACCGATAGCAGCCAAAATATTAGTGAGGTCAGGGAAAATCATTTTTGCAAATAGATAGAAGATTAGGTAGAGATACCAGTAAAGCCAGTAGTTTTTTCTAAAATGTTTCATCGCTTCTCCTCCTTACTACTTTACTTTATTATAGCATTTTAATATATATTTTTCAACTTGTTCACAAAATCACATTGACAAAGCATGTTTTTTGGAGTAGAATAAGACTAAAATTAGGAGGTGCTTATATGAAAAGACCAATTCATCTGTATATTTTTGTGATACTATCCAGTATTGCTAGTATTTTAAGGCTGTTCAGTGCCTTTGTTTCGACTTTTAACGAGGAGCAACTTCGCACATACACGCAGGGAGCTGTTGGGATTGATGTGGAAGAGTTAATTCTTGTTTCGCGCGAAACAGCCAATCTTCAGAATAGTATCATTCAAAAGATTGCAGCCCTAGTCATGTTTGGTCTATTGATTGCGGTCATTGTTTTCCTATTCATGAAGAAAAATGAGCTGGCTTCCTATCTTTACATCGGCTATCTCTTTTCGACCTTGTTGCTGAATACCTATAACTACCTAGCAAGTAAAGGGATTGCCAACCTCTACTCAGATGCAGGCTTGCGTGATGTGACAGCAGCAGGTATGCTATGGGCTTACATCCTCAACATTGTCCTATTTGCCATTTACTTTGGTGTGACCATTTTCTTCCATCTGCGTAAGCCAAAGGAACAGCCAAGTACAGCTATCAATTCTACCGATATTTAATCATCCAAAAAACTGCATGGTTCACATGGACCCTGCAGTTTCTTTTGTTTTATGGGATAGCAATGTAGCGACGAGCTCCGGAATAGCTGACATAGCTAATCCATTGACGGCCTTCGGCTGTGACAACCCGGTCATAGCGGACACTTTGTCCAATACCATAGTGGAATAAGACAGGGGAAGAGAGACTCGGACTGTTTCGAATGGCTAGTCGGGATTTAAAGGTATAGGTTCCAGACGATGGTAGGGAATTTGTATTTGCAGCCGTAGTAGAAAGCTGGGTTGTTGTGCTTCCTATAAAATCAATCTGATTTGCAGCATCTGTGAAATAGACGTGGATGTGGTATTTTCCGCTGTCATTTTTATGCTTGCTAGCTAGGACCTTCACCTTGTAGCTGCCATCACTTTGTCGTTGAGCAGGATACCAGATGAGATCATCTTGTCCTCCTTGATCTGACCAAACAGGTACAGATACAGCTGTAATTTCTTTGGGTGATTTAGCTCCTGTTATAAGAACCTCAAAACTACCTTCTGCTTGATTGATATTTGTAACCTGGATAGTTCCCTGAGGTTTGGTAGGAGTTGATCCAATAGGCTGCTGTGGTGCAGGACTTGCTTCTACCTGCTTGATAGGAATGTAGCGTCTTTGACCACTATAGCTGAGGTAGCTAATCCACTGGTAGCCATCAGCTGTTAGAACCCGGTCGTAGCGTACGCTTTCACCGGCATAATAGTAATCTAGGGTTGTGCTAGATTGTTTGGCTTCGTTTTTAATTGGCGCTTGTTGGGTGAAGGTATAGACACCGCTGTTTGCTAAGCCAGCTGCCTGAGTAGGTGCAGTGCTAGTTTGACTGACAGGGGAGCTAGCTAGATCCTTGAAGTGAATGTAGCCACTGACAGAGTTTTTATGAATCAGTCGTCTACTGTAAGTGAAGCGAGGACTGTAGTTGTATTCTTCGATTTCTACCATGTCCCCTTGGATGCTAGATACCCAGGCAACATGCATAGGGGAGGTCCACCAAGCTACTGCTCCCACGGCAGGGTTCATATCCACGCGGTAACCTTCACGCTGCGCTCGGTATCCCCAGACATCTGCATTACCGTAAGCTGGTGGGATTTCAAAACCGTTGACTTTACTGAGGCGAAAGGCTACAAAAGAAGTACATTGACGGGTGTAGAGCCTCCAGGGGTCAATAGCGTCAACCGCTGTATAAGGATAATCATCCCCCAAGGCACTGGTGGAGCTAGAACGTGTGCTGGCAGTACGAGTTTGGGTAGTCGGTCGAGTTCTGGTGGTGTTGGTTTGTGTTTGGGTGTTTGTTTTTGGGGAAATGGCAGAGCTACTTGTTGATGGCGTACTTGTCTGGGGATGGCTACTGCTTGCAGGGACAGTCGATGTCTGGTTGTCCCTAGTTGTAGGTGTTGTTTGTGGGGAACTTGTTTGGGAACTTGTTGTCTTAGCTTGATTAGTTTCGGGAATGGTCAGCTGTGTTTGTTGACTGTATGAAGTGCTTGTTCCTGTTTCAATCTTTTCCTGAGAAGTTTGGTCGGTTTGGCCAGAGTTGTTTGGGCTAGTTGTAGTGCTTGTGGTTGTTTGCTCAGTTCCTGTTTGTGGGGTAGTTGGCTGAGTGATTTGCGTAGGTATTTCCTGTCCTGTAGAACTACTTGTCGAGGTCTGGACGGTTCTTAAGTTTGTACTTGTATTGGTGTTTGTGCCCGTGTTGGCATGGGCTACTGGTCCAGCTGCTAGACAGGCATAGGCTAGTAGGACAGAAGCGGCACCGAGAGAATAAGTGCGGATAGAAAAGCGTGGTTGGTTTGCTGTAAGAGATGTTTTTGTCATTCAGACTCCTTTGATGATTTTTTGTAGGGGTTATTCCCCCTCGCTACATCTATTCGCACTTGTCTGATAATTTTTGAGAATTTTTTTGTCGCTGATGATAAAAAATCCTCAACCAATAAGATTGAGGATAGAATGTTATTACATTTTCTCTGGAGCTTTTACACCAAGAAGACGAAGGGCTTCTTTTAGGACGACACCAGTTGCGTAGGCAAGTGCCAAGCGGCTGTCACGCTCTGGGCTTTCATCCAAGATGCGCGTGTGAGCGTAGTATTTGTTGAAGGCTTGAGCTAGGTTGATAGCGTATTTGGCAATAAGTGATGGGTCAAATTTGTCTCCGGCACGTTCAACAAGATTTGAGAAGTTTTGGATGTGCTTGATGATTTCCCAGCTTTCTGCGTCAGCTAGTTTGTAGTCATTTTCTGCGTTTGGTACAAAGTTTGCCTTGCGCAAGATAGACTGGATGCGGGCGTATGCGTATTGGACATAAGGACCTGTTTCACCCTCGAAGGAAACCATAGCTTCCAAGTCGAAGTCGTAGCCGTTGTCACGGTCGGTTTTGAGGTCGTAGAACTTCACAGCGCCGACACCAACTGCGTGTGCCACTTCTTCCTTGTTTTCAAGGTCAGGGTTTTTAGCTTCGATTTGAGTAAGGGCGCGTGAAATAGCTTCGTCAAGTGTTGGTTCGAGCAGGATGATGTTTCCTTTACGAGTAGAGAGCTTTTTCTTGTCCTTGGTAACCAGACCGAAGGTGATATGGGTCATATCGTCGCTCCAGTCGAAATCCATTTCTTTCAAGACAGCCTTGAGCTGCTTGAAGTGGTTGATTTGCTCCTGACCAACGACATAGATGCTTTTCACGAAGTCATAGGTGCGCTTGCGGTACATAGCTGTTGCCATATCGCGCGTGATGTAGAGGGTAGCGCCATCTGTCTTCATGATAAGGGCTGGTGGAAGATTGTAGCTTTCAAGGTCAACGATTTTGGCACCTTTAGACTCTTGAAGAAGTCCTTTTTCTTCTAAGATTTGGATACCTTCGTCCATCTTATCGTTGTAGAAGGCTTCGCCGTTATAGCTGTCGAATGTTACATCAAGTTTGTCGTAGATGCGGTTAAATTCGACCAAGCTCTCATCACGGAACCATTGCCACAATTCGTGCGCTTCTGGGTCGCCGTCTTCCAATTTTTTGAACCATTGGCGTGCTTCGTCGTCCAACTCAGGTTTTTCTTCTGCCTCAGCATTGATACGGACATAGAGTTTAAGAAGTTCTGAGATTGGGTCAGCTTCGACCGCAGCCTTGTCACCCCAGAGTTTGTAGGCAACAATCAACATACCAAATTGTTTGCCCCAGTCACCCAAGTGGTTGATACGGATTGGCTTGTAGCCTAGTTTTTCGTGGATGTTGGCAAGGGCATCGCCGATAACGGTTGAACGCAAATGTCCAACTGAGAATGGTTTAGCAATGTTTGGGCTAGACATGTCGATGGTTACATTGCGTCCTTGACCGATGTTGAGTTTACCGTATTGGTCTTTTTCAGTAATAACATCTGTCAAGACTTGGTGGGAGATAGCAGCCTTGTCCAAGAAGAAGTTGACGTAAGGACCGGTAGCTACAACCTTCTCAAAGCCAGTAGTGTCTAGTTTTTCAACGATGTCTGTGGCGATAGCCTGTGGAGCCTTTCGTTCTACTTTGGCAAGTGAGAAGGCAGGGAAGGCGATGTCACCCATTTCTGATGATTTCGGTTTTTCTAGCAGATTGTAGATAGCTTCTACTTCCAAACTCGGAAGGATGGCAGCTAGTCTTTCTGCAATCACTTGTTTTTGATTCATATAGGATTTCCTCCAACGTTATTGATTCTATTTTATCACATTTCTAGGTCAATAGCGGTGAAAAGTGTTATAATATTTTTATAAATATACATTCTGAGGTAAGATGATGAATAAAGCAGGGCGACATGAATTGATAAAAAACATGATTCATCAAGAGAAGATTGGACGCCAAACGGATATTCAGAAAAGGCTTGAGAGTCAGGGGATTATTGTAACTCAGACAACCTTGTCCCGTGATTTGCGTGAATTGGGTGTCATCAAAATTCATGAGAATGGTCGTTCCTTCTATTCTTTAGCGATTGAAGAAGAGGGAGTGAATTTCGTTGAATTATTGGCACAATATGCTTATAAGGTTGAGCGGGCGAGTTTTATTTTGGTTCTTCATTCTGACTTGGGTGAAGCGGCCTTGATGGCTAATATTATTGACGCAGAGAAGCCGTCGTCTATTTTGGGAACCTTGGCTGGTGCAGATACTCTGTTGGTTATCTGTCGTGATGAAGAGGCAGCCCAGCAGGTCGAAGCTGAGATCAATCATTATTTGGAGTAGAATTGAGAGGAAGAATGGCAGTAGAGAAAATTTCTCCAGGCATGCAGCAGTATCTGGATATCAAAGCAAACTATCCAGATGCTTTTTTGCTCTTTCGCATGGGTGACTTTTATGAATTGTTTTACGAGGATGCAGTAGAGGCTGCACAGATTTTGGAACTATCCTTGACCAGTCGGAATAAAAATGCGGAAAATCCCATTCCTATGGCTGGTGTTCCCTATCATGCAGCCCAGCAGTATATTGATACCCTTGTTGAACTGGGGCACAAGGTAGCCATTGCTGAGCAGATGGAGGATCCCAAGCAGGCAGTTGGCGTGGTCAAGCGGGAAGTGGTGCAGGTCATCACCCCTGGTACGGTTACGGATTCCTCTAAAATGGGAGCTGACAGCAATTATCTAGTTACCGTTGACCGTCATGGCGTGCAATTTGCTCTTTCTTACATGGATGTGTCAACCGGTCAGTTTTTCGTGACCAGTCTAGATGATTTTACCAGTCTTTGCGGTGAAATTCGCAACTTGCGGGCGCGGGAATTGGTCATCGGTTACGCTCTGTCGGAGGAAGAAGAGCAGGTCTTTTCGAACCAGATGAACCTCCTGCTCTCTTTTGAGGATGAGGTGACGGAAGATGTCCAGCTGATTGACAATTCCCTGACAGACTTGGAAAAGGCCGCGGCGGGTAAACTCCTCAGCTACCTACATCGGACACAGATGCGGGACTTGAGCCACTTGCAGAAGGTGGTCCACTATGAAATCAAGGACTATCTGCAAATGGACTATGCTACCAAGTCTAGTCTGGACTTACTTGAAAATGGACGGACAGGCAAGAAGCACGGTAGCTTGTACTGGTTGTTAGACGAAACCAAGACAGCTATGGGCATGCGGCTCTTGCGGGCTTGGATTGACAGACCGCTGATTGACCTCAAGCGGATTGAAAGCAGGCAGGCTGTTGTGCAGGTTTTTCTGGATTACTTCTTTGAGCGGAGTGATTTGGTAGAAGCCTTGAAAGGTGTCTATGACATCGAACGCTTGGCCAGTCGGGTGTCCTTTGGCAAGACCTTGCCCAAGGATCTCTTGCAACTTTCTCAGACCCTTGGAAATGTCCCTGCTATCAAGAATATCTTGCTACAAATGGATCAGTCTGCTCTGACTAGCTTGGTGGCAGGTCTGGATCCAATCCCAGAACTACACGCCCTTATCAGCTCTGCTATTGACCCAGAAGCCCAAGGGGCTATTACAGATGGGAACATCATCCGCACGGGCTTTGATGAAACCTTGGACCAGTACCGTCTGGTCATGCGTGAGGGTGCGGGTTGGATTGCGGAGATTGAGGCCAAGGAGCGTGAAGCGTCTGGTATCAACAATCTCAAGATTGATTACAACAAAAAGGATGGCTACTACTTCCATGTGACCAATTCCAATCTGGGCAATGTACCAGGGCATTTCTTCCGCAAGGCGACCTTGAAGAATTCGGAGCGGTTTGGGACGGAGGAGTTAGCTAAAATCGAAGGGCAGATGTTGGAAGCGCGTGATAAGTCGTCTAACTTGGAGTACGAGATTTTCATGCGGATTCGCCAAGAGGTTGAAAAATACATCAGTCGCTTGCAGAAGTTGGCTCGGACCATTGCAACCATCGATGTCTTGCAGGCCTTTGCAGTTGTGGCGGAGCAGCAGCACTGGGTCTGCCCAAGTTTCAATGCGGATAAGCTGTTGGACATTGAGCGTGGACGGCACGCGGTCGTGGAAAAGGTTATGGGCAAGCAGACCTATATTCCTAACTCCATTCAGCTGGATCAGGCGACGACTATGCAGCTGATTACAGGGCCTAACATGAGTGGTAAATCGACCTATATGCGTCAGCTGGCGGTTATTGTCATCTTGGCACAGATGGGTTCCTATGTACCAGCAGATCGGGCAACCCTGCCAGTCTTTGATGCTATTTTCACCCGTATTGGTGCAGCAGATGACCTGGTCAGCGGTCAATCGACCTTTATGGTGGAGATGATGGAGGCCAACAAGGCAGTCCGTCTGGCGACAGATCGTTCGCTCATTCTCTTTGATGAGCTGGGGCGGGGGACAGCCACCTACGATGGCATGGCTCTAGCCCAGTCTATCATCGAGTACATCCACGACAAGATTGGGGCCAAGACCCTCTTTGCTACCCACTACCACGAGCTGACCGAGCTAAGCCAGACCCTGTCAGGCCTTGAAAATGTCCATGTATCGACCTGGGAGGAGGACGGACAAGTCACCTTCCTCCACAAGATTGCCCCAGGCCCAGCTGACAAGTCCTACGGGATCCATGTGGCTAAGATTGCGGGAATGCCAGAGGAGTTATTGGAGCGGGCGGATAGGATTTTGCAGACACTTGAAAACCAAGCCCCTACTGCACCAGCTAACCCAGCTCCGTCAATTGTGGAAGAACCGTCTGGTCAAATTGACCTCTTTGCAGATACGCCTTCTCACCCAGTCCTCGATGAACTGGAAAAACTAGACATCTACAATATGACCCCGATGGAAGTCATGATGGCTGTGGCGGAGTTGAAGAAAAAAATATAAGACAATGAAAGTCAGGACAGTTGTTCTGGCTTTTTTGCCGTTTAGCTTAAGTAATCAACCATATAGCCAAAAGCCCTTGAAACCAGTAAAGAAATGGTGTTTAATAGGGGCAGAAAGAGAAAGGAGAGAATATGAAAGTAAAACTAGCTATTTCACCAGAAATTTTGGAAGATTTGGTGACTATTGAAGCACAGGCTATGTCTGAGCAGGTTAGTCACTTGATGACCTATATTCAAAACTTGGATAAGCAGAGGTCCAGTCTAACCGTCAAAAAAGGGGAACAGGTTTATCTTGTGGAGCATGATGAGATTGTCAGACTCTACTTGGAAGATAAGATTTTACAGGTGGAAACATTAGAAACTACCTATACTTCCAACCTACGCTTGTATCAGGTCAAGGAAGATTTACCATCAAACTTCTTACAAATCTCCCAGTCGGAAATCATTCACATCAAGCAACTGGACCACCTCAAGCTGACCGCCAACGGTCTGGTCAAACTGGTCATGAAGAATGGGTCGGTTACCTACTCATCCCGTCGCTATCTAAAAGTTATCAAAGAAAGGTTAGGACTATGAAAAAATACATCTTATCAGCTAGTTTAGGCATTGCCATCGGAACCATTATCTCCATCGTCACATCAGCCGTCTTCGGACAGGGAATCTACCTTCCTCTCAATCCCTTTTCAACCATGGGTGCTTACTATGTAGAGCATTTTAATCAACCTACAGTTATGTTGATTTGTGTAGCCATTTGGGCGACAATCGGTCTCTTGTTTCAGCTGGCAGACAAAATTTTTGAACAAGACTGGAGCCTTCTACGAATGACGGCAACGCATTTTGCTATCACGGTTTTAGGTTTTACACCGCTGGGCATTTTGGCTGGTTGGTTTCCCGTGAAACTAGGGGCCCTTCTCTTTTTCTGGTTTATCTTTGTCTTGATCTACGCTTCTCTCTTTTTCCTAAACCATCGGAAAATGGAGCGGCAAATCAAGGACATCAACGGTCGTTTGTAGTATAATAGCACTATCATTTTGTTGGAGTGTTTTATGAAAATTATACTGACGATTGTCTATAGCTTGGGAGTGGTGTGGAATATCCTCTTTCTTGCGGTGAATGTTGGCAGAATTCCTGTCATCAACTTGCTTTGGCCTGCTGTGATTTTAGTGGCCTGTGCCATCAATTTGTACTTCTTATGGACCAGAAAACAAGAGTCAGATTAGGCTCTTGTTTTCATTTGTTTTTCAGAAACGAAGACTATATTTAGTGTAAATTTTCTATTTTTATATTTTTTGACACAAGATATTGATTTTTAATTTGTGAAATGTTACACTAATAGCAGTGAAAAATGGAGGCCAGTCAGATGAAGAAGCGAGAAAATGATGTAGAAAAACTGAATTTAGTCGTCTTGAAACGAGATGGTCGGACGGTGCCCTTTGATGAGCAAAAGATTTTTTCTGCTCTTTCACGGGCCAATCAGGAATTGGAACATCCTGTGTCAGAAGTAGGTTTGCAGCTGGTTTTGAAGGCAAGCTTGCAAGAGATTGGTCGTCGTTTTACAGATGACATTCAGATTTATGAAATTCAGACCATTGTAGAGCAGGAGTTGCTCAAGGCTCATTTGTATGACTTGGCAGAGCGGTATATCCAATACCGGACCCAGCGGGATTTTCGTCGTCATCAGGCGACCGATATTAACTTTGAAATCCATAAGCTGCTGAGCAAGGATCAGTCCTTGGTCAATGAAAATGCCAACAAGGATGCGGATGTTTTCAACACCCAGCGGGATTTGACGGCAGGTATCGTTGGTAAGTCTATCGGTCTCAAGCTCTTGCCTGCCCATGTGGCCAATGCCCACCAAAAAGGTGACATTCATTACCACGACTTAGATTACAGCCCTTATACCCCCATGACCAACTGTTGCTTGATTGATTTCAAGGGGATGTTGGCTCAGGGCTTTAAGATTGGGAATGCGGATGTGGAAAGTCCCAAGTCGATTCAGACGGCTACGGCACAGATTTCGCAGATTATTGCCAATGTGTCCTCGAGTCAGTACGGGGGCTGCTCGGCTGACCGTATCGATGAGGTTTTGGCTCCCTATGCTGAACTCAATTATCAGAAGCATTTGAAGGAAGCGAAAGAATGGGTCTTGCCAGACAAGCAGGAAGACTATGCCCGTGCCAAGACGCAAAAGGATATCTACGATGCCATGCAGTCCTTGGAGTATGAGATTAACACCCTTTTTACTTCCAATGGTCAAACGCCTTTTACTTCGTTGGGATTTGGTCTGGGAACCTCCTGGTTTGAACGGGAGATTCAAAAGGCCATTCTCAACATTCGTATCAAGGGTCTGGGACGCGAAGGTCGGACGGCCATTTTTCCCAAGCTGATTTTCACAGTTAAGCGAGGCTTGAACTTGGAGCCAACGTCACCCAACTACGACATCAAGCAGCTGGCGGTGGAATGTGCAACCAAGCGGATGTACCCAGATATGCTGTCTTATGACAAGATTGTTGAGTTGACGGGTTCCTTCAAAGTGCCAATGGGTTGCCGTTCCTTCTTACAAGGTTGGCAGGATGAAAACGGTCAGGATGTGACATCTGGTCGGATGAACTTGGGTGTTGTGACCGTCAATCTGCCACGGATTGCCCTCGAAAGTGGTGGCAGTCAGGAAAAATTCTGGGAAATCTTTGCAGAACGCATGGCCATTGCCAAGGATGCCTTGGTTTACCGTGTGGAGCGGGTCAAGGAGGCGACACCTGCCAATGCACCGATTTTGTATCAGTACGGGGCTTTTGGCAAGCGACTGGCCAAGACAGATATGGTGGATGAGGTTTTCAAACATCGCAGAGCGACCATTTCGTTGGGCTATATCGGACTTTATGAAGTAGCAGCAGTTTTCTACGGTGGTCACTGGGAGGACAATCCAGAAGCCAAGGAGTTCACGATTGCTATTATCAAACGAATGAAGGAATTGACAGATGCTTGGTCTGACCAATATGGTTATCATTTCTCTGTCTATTCAACCCCATCTGAAAGCCTGACGGACCGCTTCTGTCGAATGGATACGGACAAGTTTGGTTTGGTGGAAAATATCACCGACAAGCAGTATTACACCAATTCCTTCCACTATGATGTGCGGAAAAATCCCACTCCTTTTGAAAAACTGGATTTTGAAAAGGTCTATGTGGAGGCGGGTGCCAGCGGTGGCTTTATCCACTACTGCGAATATCCTGTCCTGCAACAAAATCCCAAGGCCCTGGAGGCTGTTTGGGACTATGCCTATGACCGTGTCGGTTATCTGGGGACCAATACCCCGATTGATCATTGCTACGCCTGTGATTTTGAGGGGGATTTCGAGCCAACGGAGCGTGGCTTCAAGTGTCCAAACTGTGGCAATAGCGACCCCAAAACAGTTGATGTTGTCAAGCGGACCTGTGGTTACCTAGGCAATCCGCAGGCCAGACCCATGGTCAATGGCCGCCACAAGGAAATTATTTCCCGTGTCAAACACATGAATGGGTCTAGTTTATAAAGAATGGACATGAGGGCTTCCGTGGTTTTGAGGAACTACGGAAGTTTGTTATAATAGGGAGAAAAATGTAATAGCTCTGCTATGTTCAAAAAAGGAGAAAACAATGGGAAAATACCAACTAGACGATAAGGGCAAGGCCTTGGTGGCACGCTATCACGAGAAGAATTCCAATGTGAAGCAGGACAAGAAGGCGCGTGTGCAGGAATTGCTCAAGCAAGCTAAGAATAAGAAGAAATAGTATGAATTTTACAGATATCAGCATTCTCCACACTAATGATATGCATTCTTACATGGAGAATTTTCCAAAGAAAGCCCAGCTGATTGCGGATATTCGAGCTCGAAATGAGCAAAAAGGTATTCCGACCTTTGTCTTTGATAGCGGGGATCTGTTTTCGGGCAATATCTTTTTCAATATGTACCGAGGGGTCAAGGAAATCGAGTTGATGAATCAAGTTGGTTGTCAGGCTATGACCTTGGGCAATCATGAGTTTGACCACGGAGATGAGTTGCTTAGTCGTTTGGATGACTATGCCCAGTTTCCAATTGTGTCCTCCAATCTCCGCTACCGTGACGAGGAGGCGGCTGATGAATTGGTGCCGCTTGAGGATGTCCTTGAATTTGATATAAATGGGAAAAGCCTCTATGTCCTCGGTTTGACTACCTTGGAAACCCAGGAGGTTGCGTCACCGTCGGAGAATGTGATTTTTGAAGACCATAAACAAGCTCTACGACGACTGGTGGACCAGATTATGAAGGCCAATCCACAGGCTCATTTGGTCGTGCTCAGTCACCTGGGCTACGATGAAGATCTTGCCCTGGCCAAGGATTTCCCTGAGCTTAACGTGATTTTGGGTGGGCATACCCACACGATTTTGAGAGAACCAAGTCAGGTGGGCAGCGTCAGCATTTGCCAGGCAGGTCAATACGGTCGTTTTGTCGGTCATCTATCCCTGCGGTGTTTTGTAGATGGACGGTACGAGGTCCTGGCTTATGACTTGATTGAGGTGGAAAAACTGACCCAAGAAGACAGGGCGGTTAAGGCCGTTATCGACCAGATGAAATCGGAACGGGACGCAGCTTTTTCCCAACCGATAGCGACCTTAACGCAAACATTAGACGGGGAGCGAGAGAGCATTCGTCAGGGTGTATCCAGTCTAGCTCCTGTCATCTGTCAGGCTCTTTTTGAGCGGGCTTGCCAGTTGGGCTTGCAGGCGGACGGTGCGGTCATCAACGGTTTCGGCATTCGGGCTTCCTTGTCGGCGGGACCGATTTACTATTCGGACTTGGTCAAGGTCCTGCCCTTTTCTAAGCGTGTGCTCTTGGTTGCTATCAAGGGTAGCGATTTGGTGGCTAGCCTCAAGACAGGTCTCCACCCTCAGATGTGGGGCATTATCCAAAGCGGTGAGGATCTTTTGGTCAATGGCAGAGCTGTCGAGCCAGATAGGATCTATCAGATTGTGACCAATTCTTTTGTTTGGAGTGGCAAGGACAATTACGACGATTTCCACAAGGCAGAAATTGTGCAGGATTTAGGACTGGATATTGACATCATCAGCGAATTTTTCAAGAGACAATATGGAGGCTAGTATGGAATTAAGAAGACCGACTATAGCGGATAAGGATACGATTTTGGAGATGCTGGCAGAATTTGAAAAAGCAGGCTCAGCTATGGACGGAGGCTTTATCTCCAAAGATATGGACTTTGAAGACTGGATTTTGAGAAACCAAGACTATGAGGCAGGCATCAACCTGCCAGAAGGATTTGTTCCCTCTATTCAATATGTGTCATTTGACCAGACAGGTCGAGCCCTTGGATTTCTCAGTCTACGCCTACGGCTCAACGATTTCCTGCTCAATAAAGGCGGTCATATCGGATATTCCATTCGCCCAACCGAGCGAGGAAAGGGCTATGCCAAGGGCCAGCTGCGACTTGGTTTGCAGGAAGCCGCAACCAAAAATATTTCCAAAGTCCTCGTGACCTGCTCGACAGACAATGAGGCTAGTCGCAAAACGATTGTAGCATGTGGTGGTAGCTTAGAAGATGTTCGAGAAGGAGTAGAGCGTTACTGGATTGGATGAGAAAGGAGGTAGCTATGGGTGAACAGACTTGGAACAATCCCAAGCCAGGTGAGTGGAAGAGTGAAGAACTCAGTCAGGGACGGATTATGGACTACAAGGCCTTTAATTTTGTGGATGGCGAAGGCGTGCGGTGTTCCCTCTATGTCAGCGGCTGCCTCTTTCACTGTCCTGGTTGCTACAATGTCGCCACCTGGTCCTTCAAGGCCGGCATTCCCTACACCAAGGAGCTGGAAGACCGCATTTTAGCAGACCTGGCCCAGCCCTATGTGCAGGGTCTAACCCTCTTGGGCGGAGAGCCCTTTCTCAATACAGGGACCGTCCTCCCTCTCGTTAAGCGGGTGCGGACGGAATTGCCAGACAAGGATATTTGGTCCTGGACAGGCTACACATGGGAAGAATTGATGTTGGAAACGTCAGACAAGCTGGAGCTGCTCAGCAAGTTAGACATTCTCGTAGATGGTCGCTATGACAAAAGCAAACGCAACCTCATGTTGCAATTTAGAGGCTCTTCCAACCAACGCATTATTGATGTGCAGCAGTCATTGCAGGAAAATCGAGTAATTTTATGGAATAAATTAAAAAAATGACCCGTACAGTTCTCATGTACGGGCTTATTGTTCCCTGAAAACCACTAGCTATGCTAGTGGTTCAGTAGAGCTTCTAGCGAGGTATTAAAAAATCCTCCCAAAGTGATAAGATAGAAGTGGTTTCCCCGCCACTACATCACATCAAATAGGAGGTACCTCATGAGAGAGGATAATGAAAGTTTATCACATACTCGCTGGAATTGTAAATATCATCTAGTTTTTGCGCCTAAATATCGTCGTCAAATCATTTACGGCAAGTAAGAGGCTAGTATCGGAAAGATTATCCGAGATTTGTGTGAATGAAAAGGCGTCACTATCCATGAAGCTAATGCTTGCCCTGATCACATCCACATGTTAGTTATGGGAATAGAAAGTTTTGGTGTAGAGGCTACTATGTGGATACGGTAGGACGCAATCGAAAAGTGATAGCAAAATACATACAGAACCAATTACAAGAAGATAGGGTAGCGGACCAGCTCACTTTGTTTGAAACGGTTGCCCCATTTACAGGGGAAACCAACAGGAAAAAACTGATGGTGCTTTAGCACCTGATCGGGAAAGTGGTGCGCGAGGAAGCTATTTCAGTGGGCCTTTGGCCCTGGCCGGATCAAGCGGCTTATAGCCGCAGAACAAACCGCCAGTTTGACTAGTGGTTTTGATTGTCATTTAGTTTCTCTTTCATTACTTCGGCGATTGGAGGCATTTGTTCAGCCTCCTTTTGTAAGCACACCGAGATTAGAGAACGCTTTCTTTTTATTTTTTATATGTTATAATGTTATTATAAAGGATTCGAGAGGTGGATTGATAGAGTATAAATAAATACGTTGGCAGACCAAACATTTGAATAAACAAAGGGATGATACATGGAGGTACCTATGCATTATAAGATAATGAGAAGTATTGCGTTTTTAATATTGTTAATTGGCACAATCATAGTAGAATCGGAAAATTTATCACCTTTAACAAGCAGTCAGCCAGTTTATGCTACATAGAGTATATCTAAGTTTGAAAGTCAAGGAGGATCAGAGTATGAAGAAGGTACTTTTCGTCTAACATTAAAGGTTGGCGAAAGTGGGCAAATTCGTCGTCCTCAAGATTCCCCCTTAAAAGATTTCAACTATTCTTTTGATATGAAAGTGGAGGATTCCTCTATTCTTTCGTTTGATAGCCAAGGTAATTGGACAGCTCATAAAGCTGGAATAACGAAGGTTTATCCAAGTTTTCCTAATGAATCTAGTGAACATTTGAAGGAATTTGAAGAAGAGTTAGTCATAAATCCAGTTGAACTATATGTTAATGAGATTTCAGTTGTTTGGGAAGTTACAGTAGAAGAAAGTGAGCAGGGGCTAGAATCAAGTTCAAGGAGGTCATTGATTGAGAACGATGCTGTAGAATCTCTTTCGGAGACAACGCCTTCTTCAATGGAATCTTCTGTGAGAGTATCTGATACTAATGAAGTTGACGGTTCAAATGCTCCAACTATGATTTTCGGTTCAGATAATATGATTCCTATTGAAAATACCACAGTAAATCCATATAGAAAAGTTGTAGCTGTATATAAAGTAGTAAATGGTTTGGCCACTTGGAATGGAAGTGGTGTTATGATTGCTCCAAACAAGGTATTGACAGCAGCTCATGTAGTTCGAGACTTTAGAACAAATGAGACGTATGACCAAATAATGGTTGCTCCTGCATAAAATGGTAATAAATATCCGTACAATAAGTTTACTGGTTCTACCTATCATTTTTTTACTGGTTATTTAGATGATGCTAAATTAGGTTATACACGTACAAAAGCTAATGAAGATATTGCAGTAGTGACTTTGGATAGTTCGATTGCTTCTGTAGGTTTTCTCCCAGTAACCTCTATCTTAGCTATTAACGATGATATCACAGTTATTGGTTATCCTCAGGATAGAGGAGTGGTTATGCACAAATCAGGAGGAAAAGTTAAAAGTATTGATGGAAAGATAATAGGTTATCAAAATGATACGCTCTTTGGAAATAGTGGGGGTCCAGTACTGGATAGACAAAATCGAATTGTCGCAATCAATGTCGCTGAGCCTAAAATAGAAGGTGGATACACAGAAGAATATTTACAAAAGTATGGTGCTAATACGGGTAGAAAAATTGATCAGGATGCGATGCGCTTGATTGATGTTGCACTTCATAATAGAAAGACTGGTGATGGTATATCAGCCTCTGTACCAACATACCGCCTATATAATGATGGTTTGAAATACCATCTATATACAAAAGATAAGAACGAAGTAGATATTTTAAGTGGCCGTGATTGGATATATGAGGGTGTTATCTTCCATTCTTCTGGTAAGCGTCCAGTTTATCGTTTGTATAATTCAGGACTAAAAGTTCACCTCTATACATCAGATAAAAATGAGTACAATGTCTTAAGCACACATGGTTGGAAGCAAGAAGGCGTTGCATGGAATGTTGAATAAGGCAGGAGAAATAAATATGAAATTAAGAACAATTATTTTATTGCTAGTAGGAATTTTTTCCTTAGTAGGATTATCGCCGATGAATGCAACATCTATTTTTGCCAATGAACAGACCTATGACTATCTTCCTTCTGAAATATATTTTGATAGGAATACAATTCCAAAGGGAAATTTAGTTGTTGGAGATTCAGGACAGATTCGTCCGAATCAAAATAGTATATTTAAAGATTTTGAGTATGCTTTTAAGTATAAGTTGAGCGATTTTGGTGTAATAAGCATAGATGAGAAAGGGAATTGGGAGACTATCGGACCTGGTCAAGTCACCTTATGGGTTCATGGTCGATCTGAGTACAATGAAAGCCCAGAATTTGAAGCGGAACTTGATAAGCATGGAATTGTGCGTGTTAATGCTGGAATTTATCCCACTGTCGTACCTGATTATGTTAAGACTCATATTATAGTAACAGAGAATCCCCTAAGTACAGAGGTTTACCGCCTATACAATCCAAATCTTAAAGTCCATCTTTATACTCAGGATAGCAATGAATACAATGTATTAGCTACACGAGGTTGGGAGCAGGAGGGAGTTGCATGGTTATCACACAATACGGAGGGAGAACCTGTTTTTCGTCTCTATCATCCTGGATTAAAAGTTCATCTATACACACGTGATGTGAATGAATTTGCTGTTTTAGTCAGTCGAGGCTGGAACCAAGAAGGTATAGCTTATCGTTCCAAAGGGGATAAAGAAATTTATCGTCTTTATCACGAAGGGGTTAAGAAACACCTCTACACCACAAATGAAGTAGAAATAGATATCCTTTCAACACGCGGCTGGCGTTATGAAGGCATTGCCTGGTATGGAAGCTAATAAATTGAAGAGGTTGGGCAAAAACTAGCCAGTAAATAAAAAACACAGATAGATTCAAGCTAATTTTGATGAAATCTAGCCGAACTATTTGTGTTTTTTATTTTTGTCTCTATTATCTTGGGCTAATTTCTTAGCCAATTTTGTTAAATTCATGCACATTAGGAGGAATTCTATCTCAGTTTCAACCACCTTTTGACCTCTGACATGCACTCTGCGCACGCCAAAAACACCCTTCATCCTATCAAATACAGGTTCGACATCCACCTTGCATTTGGCATAAATGCGGGCTCTATTGTTTATACATTTTCATGCCTTTCTAGTTGTTTTGTCGTTATTATAATTATAAAGCATGAAATGGAAAACGAGCACCTTCTAATTGGAATTGCTCGCTTTTTTATATATGAGTGGCTAGTTTTTGCCCAGCCTCTTTTTCTTTGTGTTAGAGTATATTGATAAACAAAACGAGAAAAAGCCTTGATAAATCAAGACTTTCCTCATATCAACCAATCCTCCCTGTAGGGATCGAACCTACGACCCACGGATTAAGAGTCCGCTGCTCTGCCAGCTGAGCTAAGGAAGGGCAAAATAAAAATGCTGTATTGGTACCGGTTATTCATGAATTGTATTGATCCCGCACGCTAGAAGCAGGTGGGTGACGTGTTTCTGACTTAGTTGCTTCTGGGTGTACCAGCCTGCATACTGCCAAAAGATCTTTGTCTCCCTAGTAATACAAAAATAGTCGGTCAACACATAGGTATGAATTCGTATACCACAGCAGTTCTTATTTATGATTTAATATTACCACATTTTTTAAAAAAATCAAGAGAAAATCGGCAAAAAATGAAAACGTTATCAACTTTTTTTCTTGTTTTGTTTTAGATGGTTGATTTTTTCTTGGGTCATGCCCAAGGCACGCTCGTATTTGCCGGTGTCGTTGGCGGTGAAGTAGTCCGCAGTCAGTAACTTATCGGGCAGGTATTGCTGGTCCACCCATTTTTCAGGATAGGCATGGGGATACTGGTAGCCAATGGCATTTCCCAGCTCCTTACTGCCGGCATAGTGACCGTCCCGCAGATGATTTGGGATAGGCAGATGACCGTTTTTTCGCAAATCGGCCAGAGCTGCATCCATAGCCAGATAGGCAGAGTTAGACTTGGGAGAAAGGGCTAGATCAATCACCACATTGGCAATCAAAATCCGTGCCTCTGGAAAGCCGAGTTTCTGGGCAGCTTCAAGGGCGGTCACCGTATGAATTTGTGCCTCTGGATTGGCCAAGCCGATGTCTTCGTAGGCGATGACTGTCAAGCGACGAGCCAGACTAGGCAGGTCTTCCGCCTCAATCAAACGAGCGGCGTAGTGGAGGCTGGCATTGACATCACTGCCCCGAATGGATTTTTGTAGGGCGGAGAGAATGTCGTAATGGGCATCACCGTTCTTGTCCATGCTGATGTAGGACTTTTGCAGGCTATTTTCCACAGCGTCTAGGTCAATGTGGCGGCTAGCGTCGTCGCTTTCCTTGGTAGAAAGTACAGCTAGTTCCAGCGAATTGTAGGCGGCACGGAGATCGCCGTTGGTCGCATTGGCTAGAAAGTCCAGAACCTCAGGCTCAATGGTAATGGGGAAGTCAAAACCACGTTCACTGTCTGTCAAAGCCAGCTCCAAGGCCTGTCGGATGTGGCTGGTTTCCAATGGCTGCAATTCAAAAATCTGCACCCGACTACGAATGGCGGGCAGGATTGAGAAAAATGGATTTTCTGTTGTCGCCCCAATCATGATAATATTGCCATTCTCCAAGAGAGGAAGCAGGAAGTCTTGCTTAGTCTTGTTGAGGCGGTGGATTTCATCGAGCATGAGAACCAGACCGCCAGAAAATTTAGCCTCCTCAGCGATTTCCTGCAGGCGTTTTTGGTTGTCGGTCGTGGCATTAAAGGTCCGAAAGGCATACTTGGTCGTGCCAGCAATGGCAGAGGCGATAGAGGTCTTGCCAATCCCAGGCGGACCGTAGAGAATCATGGACGACAGCATATTGGCATCAATCATGCGGCGGATAATCTTTCCAGGACCGACCAGGTGCTCCTGACCGATGACGTCATCAATGGATTTGGGCCGCATACGAAGGGCGAGATTGGCTGGCATAGGCTTCCTTTCAGTACATTTATGGTATAATCATTATACTACAATTTTAGGATTTGGAGAGAAACGAAGATGGCGGAGTTGACGGTGAGTGTTTTGGAAGAATACTTGCGTGACCACTATGGGACGACAGTTCCCGAGCAAAGTCTCTTTATGAAATTAGTGGAAGAAATTGGTGAAGTGGCAGAGCTACTGAATCAACGTGCAGGCCGCAAGATGATGGATAGCGAAGACGACAGCTCTGCTCGTCTGGCAGAAGAATTAGCTGACGTTATTCACTATGCTGTAGCCTTAGCAGCGGTGAATCAACTAGATTTAACCAAGTCCATTTTGGAGAAAGACAAGTGGGCTTCCGTCAAATATGGTCGAGAAATAAATTTATTGGAATTTATCGTCATTTAGTTTTTCTTTTATTACGTCGTTAACTCGCTTTGCCGTACTTCAGTACAGCCTACAGCTCGTTGCCTAGTACTAAAAGTAAACTAAAAGACTATATAGAAAAGAGGAAATAGAATGGCAAAACATGGCTTTTTAGATGTGCTGGAAGCAGCACTGGACAAACATTTTACCTACGATTATGAACTCAACTGGGACAAGAAGAACCACGCTGTTGAGTTGGCTTTTATCTTGGAAGCACAAAATGCGGCTGGGATTGAAACGGTGGACGACGAAGGCAATGCGTCTTCTGATGATATTTTCTTGGAGGAGTATGTCCTTTTCTACAATCAGGACAAGTCTCGCTTTGACGAGGAAGACTACCTGGTCGCTCTGCCATTTGACGCCAAGAAGGGCTTTTCAGCAGAATTTCTGGCCTACTTCGCAGGTTTTCTCAAAGATACCGCCGACCAAGGTTTAGACGACCTCATGGACTTTTTGGCGGACCCAGAAGCCCAAGAATTTGCGATTGCTTGGGACGGAGAGGCTTTTGAAAAAGGCAGAGTAGACCTGGTGGAAGGGGAATTTTACCCATATCCGAGGTATTGAGATGGTTCATGAAATGTTACTGGCTCCAAAACCTTTTGAAATGATGAAGTCTGGTCAGAAGACCATTGAGCTACGACTTTATGATGAGAAGCGAAAGTATATACGCATTGGAGATTTTATCCGTTTTTATTGTACAGAAAATCAGACGCAAACGATCGAGGTGCAAGTATTAGATCTTCACATATTTGATAATTTTGCTCAGTTATACAAAGAACTGGATTTATTGTCTTGTGGGTATACGCAAAGCAGTATCAAAGAGGCGAAACCAGAAGATATGGAAGTTTACTATTCGCGAGAACAATTAGAACAATATGGTGCAGTGGGTATAGAATTGAGGGTAATAGATTCTATTTGACATTCTGTTTTCTCTCTTGCTTGACTGCAGGTGAAACTTTTGCTATTATAAAAATAGAAAAGGCGTTGAGTTCCAGCTCAACGCCCAGTAGGACCGCTAAACGGTGGTTCAGTTCGTTAGATTAAATAACCGTCAGAACTGTGTCAAAGTTTGCTGACGGTTATTTTTTATCTCGAATAGCTAAAATGATGACGATTATCAAGCTCAGTATTTCAACAAGTAGACTTGCGAATGTGAGCATGACAATCAGTCCATCAGCTACGGACAAAAGCATTCCTCCTTTCTAGCAGATTTGCTGTCCACTTTCATGGGCATCACCTCCGTTCAGAAACTTGGAACCACCGTCTCAAACTTTCCTACACATATTTATTCGCAGTACGATTAGAAAATTTTCGAAAAAGTATTATTAGGGCTCCATCGCGTAACATTAACTTGTAAAATGGGCTAGAAATCGGTACAATAATACAGTGATTGACGCATAGAAAAGAAAAGGAACAACAAACATGAACTCATGGCAAGAATTAACGATTCACGTGCATCGTGATGCAGAAGAAGCAGTTTCAAATCTCATGATTGAAACGGGCAGTCAGGGGGTGGCCATTAGCGACTCGGCTGACTATGTGGGACAGGAGGACCGTTTCGGTGAACTCTATCCCGAGGTGGAGCAGTCGGATATGATTGCCATTACGGCCTACTATCCTGACACTTTGGATATTGAGGAAGTTAAGGCAGATTTGGCTACTCGCTTGGCGGATTTGACAGGTTTTGGCTTGGAGACAGGTCAGATTAGCTTAGAAAGTCAGGAATTGGCAGAGGAAGACTGGGCGGACAACTGGAAGAAATACTATGAACCAGCCCGCATTACCCACGATTTGACTATTGTACCGTCTTGGACGGACTACGAGGCGACTGCTGGTGAGAAGATTATCTGTCTGGATCCAGGCATGGCTTTCGGTACAGGAACCCACCCGACCACTAAGATGAGCCTTTTTGCTCTTTCTCAGGTCCTGCGTGGTGGTGAAACGGTCATCGACGTCGGTACAGGTTCAGGCGTTCTCTCCATTGCAAGTTCTCTCTTGGGTGCCAAGGAGATTTACGCCTATGACTTGGATGAAGTGGCGGTGCGTGTGGCCCAGGAAAACATTGACCTCAATGCCAATACTAGCAATATTCATGTCGCAGCGGGCGATTTGCTTCGTGGCATTGACATTGAGGCGGAAGTCATTGTTGCCAACATCTTGGCGGACATTCTCATCCATCTGACCGAGGATGCCTACCGTCTGGTCAAGGACGAGGGTTACCTGATTATGAGCGGTATCATCGCGGACAAGTGGGACATGGTGCGAGCATCTGCGGAGGCGGCTGGCTTCTTCCTTGAGACCCACATGATCCAGGGCGAGTGGAATTGCTGCGTCTTTAAGAAGACGACTGACCGCTTAGGTGTGATTGGAGGCTAGGATGCAGCAGTATTTTGTCAATGGCAGAGCACCGCAGGGCGTGTTCCAGATTAGCGATAAGGACACAGCCAAGCATATGTTTTCTGTTATGCGTTTGCAGGCAGATGACCAGATAGTCCTAGTCTTTGACGACGGGATTAAACGCTTGGCGCGTGTAGTGGACAGCCAGAGCCAATCTGTTGAAATCATCGAAGAACTGGCAGACAATGTCGAATTACCCGTTTCCGTTACTATTGCCATGGGCTTTCCAAAGGGAGATAAGCTCGAATTTGTCGCCCAAAAGGCAACGGAGTTAGGCATGGCAGCTCTTTGGGCCTTTCCAGCGGACTGGTCTGTGGTCAAATGGGACGGTAAAAAACTGGCAAAGAAAGCAGAAAAGTTAGAAAAAATCGCCCAAGGAGCAGCCGAGCAAAGCAAACGCAATCGCATTCCAGCAATTCGTTTGTTTGAGAAAAAAGCTGATTTCCTATCCCAGCTGGCAGGATTTGACCGGATTATCTTAGCCTACGAAGAGGCTGCAAAAGAGGGTGAACAAGCCAACCTGGTGAAAATCTTGTCTGGCTTAGAAATCGGCCAATCAGTTCTGGTCATCGTCGGTCCAGAAGGTGGCGTGTCGCCTGAGGAAGTAGCCGCATTTGAAGGAGCAGGAGCGGTCAAGACAGGCCTTGGTCCTCGCATTCTTCGAGCGGAAACGGCTCCCCTCTACGCCCTTTCTGCCATTAGCTACGCGACGGAATTGTTGAGTTAGATTCATGTTCGCATTAGGAACCATTATCAATACGGTGGCCATTGCCCTAGCAGGTGTACTAGGGTCTTGGTTTGGGCATTTACTAAAAGAACGCCATCAATCAGGACTAACGGTAGCGAGCGGCGTTGCCATTCTCTTTTTAGGGATTTCAGGAACGCTGACTGGACTTTTACGAGTGGAAAATGGTCAACTGGTCACCCAGAACACCATGCTTTTTGTACTCAGTCTAGCTTTCGGTACTTTCTTAGGAGAAGTCCTGCATATTGAAGGCTGGTTTGAACGATTGGGTATCTGGCTCCGTGAAAAATCGGGAAATAGTCAAGATGGGCAATTCTTAGATGCTTTCCTGACAGCTTCTTTGACCGTTTGTATCGGTGCCATGGCCATACTAGGAGCCATCCAAGATGGATTGACGGGTGATTATCGTTTGTTGGCCGTAAAGAGTATTTTGGACTTTATTATCATTTTGATTATGACCTCGAGTTTGGGTAAGGGAGCAGGCTTTTCAGCAGTACCCGTTTTTCTCTTTCAAGGCTCTGTGACTCTTTTGGCCCGCCTGATTGAACCTTTGATGACGGATCAGGCCCTTGCCAATCTCTCCTTTATCGGCTCCGCCCTCATCTTCTGTGTCGGTGTCAATATCATCTGGGACAGAAAGATTCGCGTTGCTAATATGCTGCCTGCCATTCTTATCGCGGTTGTTTGGAGCTGCTTTGCATAAGAAAAACCAGGATTTTCCTGGTTTTTACTATTTTCGTTCAAATTCTAACAGACTGACTTGCCCCAAGCCCTTCCAGACCTCCTCGATTTGCCCACTCTGTTGAAAACCATTTTTCAGTAGCACCTTCTGAGAGGCTCTGTTTTCTGGCAGGACAAAGGCAACGATTGCTTTTATCAGACATTCTTCTATTAGGAAATGGCAGAGCAGGCTGACTGCCTGACTAGCTAGACCCTGATTCCAGAAGGCATGATGAATCCGATAGCCAATGGTTACCGACGCAGACCGTTTCTTGTGGTCGAAAACTTCCAAAACGCCAATCAATCTCCCTTGATGTTCCAAGCCCAAGAATAAGCATTTCTTCTTATTGAAATCCCTCTGGAAATGCCCAATGCGTTTTCGGAGGGTTTCTTTGTTTTGAGTGGAAGTGTTGGGTGTCATCTGAAAGTGAACGGGATTGGAATAGATTTCCCACAGGTCCTCGAGGTCTGACTCATGGATGGTACGTAATCGAAACGCTGAATGTTCAATAAATGGAATAGTGTCGAATAGTTTAGGGCTGATGTTCATGGATGTAGTATACTGGAAAAGCCAGACTTTAGCAAACTCTTACCGCTTCCCTTTTTCTTTTTCAGTGAAAATGGTAAAATAATAGGAAATAGTTAGGGAGAGAAGTAAATGAAGGAAATTAATTTTACAGGAGAAGAGGTCGTTGGGCTAACTGCCACCTATCTTCCAGCCGAAGATGTTGCCTTTGTTCAGAAGGCATTGGACTTTGCGACGGAGGCACACAAGTCACAATTTCGCAAATCAGGCGAACCTTATATTGTTCACCCCATCCAAGTAGCGGGAATTTTGGCAGGACTTAAGCTTGATGCTGTCACTGTTGCCTGTGGCTTCTTGCATGATGTGGTTGAGGATACGGAAGTTACCTTGGATGAGATGGAGGCTGAATTTGGACCAGAGGTTCGCCATATAGTCGGTGGTGTGACCAAGCTGGGTAAGGTAGAGTACAAGTCTCATGAGGAGCAACTAGCTGAAAACCACCGCAATATGCTGATTGCCATGTCCCAAGACATGCGGGTCATTCTGGTTAAACTGGCAGACCGTCTCCACAACATGCGGACCCTCAAGCACTTGCGCAAGGACAAACAAGAACGAATTTCACGTGAAACAATGGAAATCTATGCACCGCTTGCCCACCGACTTGGTATTTCTTCTATCAAGTGGGAATTGGAAGATATGTCCTTCCGCTATCTCAATGAGATTGAATTCTATAAGATAACTCGAATGATGAGGGAAAAGCGTCGTGAGCGGGAAGAATTGGTCAATGAAGTTGTTGACAAGTTGCGAGAATATACAGAGGAGCGCCATCTACATGGTCAGATTTACGGTAGACCCAAGCATATTTACTCTATCTATCGGAAGATGCATGACAAGAAAAAACGCTTTGATGAGCTGTACGACTTGACTGCTATCCGGTGCTTGATGGATACACCGAGCGATGTCTATGCTATGCTAGGCTACATTCATGAACTATGGAAGCCCATGCCAGGTCGTTTCAAGGACTACATTGCCAGTCCAAAAGCCAATGGCTACCAGTCCATTCATACGACAGTCTATGGACCAAAGGGACCGATTGAGTTCCAGATTCGGACAGTGGAAATGCATCAGGTGGCAGAGTACGGGGTGGCGGCTCACTGGGCCTACAAGCGTGGCGGAAAGGCAACTGCCAGCGAAAAAGAATTGCGATGGATTAACAACCTGATTGAACTCCAAGAAGGAGCAGGGGATGCCCAATCCTTCGTCGATTCGGTTAAGGACGATATTTTTACAGAGCGTATTTACGTTTTCACGCCAGATGGTGCGGTGCGTGAATTGCCTAAGGACTCCGTACCCATTGACTTCGCCTATGAAATTCATACCAAGGTCGGCGAGCGGGCGACAGGTGCCAAGGTTAACGGCCGTATGGTGCCTCTGACGACCAAGCTTAAGACAGGTGATCAGGTGGAAATCATCACCTCTGCCAACTCTTTCGGTCCCAGTCGTGACTGGGTCAACTTGGTTAAAACCCACAAGGCTCGCAATAAAATCAAGCAGTTCTTCAAGAATCAGGACAAGGAACTATCTATTTCCAAGGGGCGGGAGATGCTTCAGAACCTACTCCAAGAAAATGGCTACGTTCCCAACCAATACCTGGACCGTCGTCACATGGACGAGGTCTTGCAAAAGACTAGTTACAAAACGGATGAAGCCTTATATGCAGCGGTTGGTTTTGGAGAAGTTTCTGCCGTGTCAATCTTTAACCGTCTGACAGAGAAAGAACGCCGAGAAGCTGAGAGGGCTAAGGCCAAGGCTGTTGCGGATGAATTGGTCAACGGTGGCGAAGTCAAACACGACAACAAAGATAGTTTGAAAATCCGTCACGAAGGTGGTGTGGTCATTGAAGGGGCGTCAGGCTTGCTGATACGGATTGCCAAATGTTGTAATCCAGTACCTGGCGATGAAATTGTCGGCTACATCACCAAGGGGCGTGGGGTAGCCGTTCACCGTGTAGACTGTATGAACCTCAAGAGCCAGGAAAACTACGATGTCCGTCTGATTGATGTCGGTTGGGAGGATGAAAATTCGACCAAGGAATACATGGCAAACATTGACATCTACGGGCTCAACCGTTCAGGTCTCCTCAATGATGTTCTCAAGGTTTTGACAAATGCCAGCAAGAACATTTCTTCGGTCAATGCCCAGCCAACCAAGGATATGAAATTTGCGACTATCCACGTTTCCTTTGGTATTTCTAACCTAGCAACCTTGACCAGTCTGGTGGACAAGATCAAATCAGTGCCAGAAGTTTACTCAGTGAAAAGGACCAACGGATAAGATGAAAATTGTATTACAACGTGTATCACAGGCCAGTGTGACCATCGACGGAAGTATCCATGGGCAAATTGATCAGGGGCTTTTGCTTCTAGTCGGTGTGGGACCAGATGACAGCCAGGAAGACCTGGACTATGCTGTTCGAAAAATCGTCAATATGCGGATATTTTCAGATGAAGCAGGCAAGATGAACAAGTCTGTTCAAGATGTGGCGGGCAAGATTTTATCCATTTCCCAATTTACCCTTTTTGCAGACACCAAAAAAGGCAATCGCCCTGCCTTTACAGGAGCAGCAGCTCCTGCCCTAGCCAGCCAACTCTACGATGCTTTTAACCAATCCCTGTCAGCCTTTGTGCCGGTTGAAGTGGGCGTTTTTGGGGCGGATATGGCGGTCAGTCTGGTCAATGATGGGCCGGTGACCATTGTTTTGGATACGAAAAATCGCTAGACCTCTATATATCTATATGTAAATTTGGTATACTAATATCAAGAAACTGTGGAGGTGCCCAATGAAAAAGTTATTGACCAATCATTTCTTTTATTTAATTCTCGCCTTTGTTTTGATAGTAGCCATCTATCTTAGCGATTTAGATAAACGCTGGATTATTCTAGCAAGCTTTCTTTACTTCATTCCCTCGCAGATTTTATACCGTCGTCGCCTCAAAGAGCGGCTACAAGAAGACCAGCCCGAGTAGGCTGGTTTTTTCGACAGTGTTGGTTTAGTCATTTGAATTAGCTTTGATGCATCGTCACTTTCGACTTGCCGTACTCTAGTACAGCCTGCGCCTCAGTTCCTTGTCTGAAAGCCCTTCATTCGACTATTATTTGAAAACAATGTGCTATAATAATCTTGTCACAAAGTGTTAGTGTATGTTTTGAAGATAGGATGAGGGGAGCAGAAATATGAGAAAATTTTTTCAAGACCACAATCAAGAATATCTGGAAACCAGAAGTTCAACCAGAGAAGATTGGGGAATGGTTGATTCAGAGAAAGATGACCTGGGGCATGCGGTGGGGCCTGGTGCTCGTGTTCATGTTTGTCATCCAGCCCTTGACCTATAACCCCTTCTTTCTCTTGGGTTGTTTTTATTTAGGTTCTTTTTTGGGTTTGGTATATATCCTAGGGCAACTATTTTTTGCAACCAGATCCATTTTCCGTAACATGAAGAAAAAATAATCGCTCAGCTTGTTTAGGCTGGGCGATTAGTCTTTTCTACGAATAATTCTTGGGCGATGATTACAGGTATGGCCAGTTCTTTGTCCTTGTACTGGATGGTAATGGTCTGGGCAAACTGGTCGAAGGCTGTCACAAGTAGTTGATCGCCAACAGTTAACTCATGTTGTTCCAGGTATTGGAGAAGCTGGTAGAAGTCATGGATACGAACCAGTTGGTAGCTGCCAGTTTCGGTCAGTTGGGACAGCCGGGTCTGGTAGCGTTCTACAAGCAACTGATTTTCTTTAGGAATGCTACCACCGTGTGGGCAGGTTGGGGGATAACCCAAGAGTTTATCTAGTCGGTTGATGAAATGGTCTGAAACGGTGTGTTCTAAAATTTCAGCTTCTTCATGGACTTGTTCAGGGGAATAGCCCAGCTGTTCAACTAAAAAGACTTCTATCAGGCGGTGCTTGCGGTAGAGGTTGGCTACCATTTCCAAGGCAGCTTGGCTGAGGAGGTAACCTGCTGATTTATCTTTTTCAATCAACTCTTCCGTGACCATTTTTTTCAGCATTTCGGAAACGGCTGGGGCGGAAAAATTCATCTTTTCAGCAATCTGCTTATTGGTGATTTTCTGTTCTGTCTGCCCTAGTTCGTAAATGACTTTCAGGTAGTCTTCTTTGTTTGGTGTCATATTCTCTCACTTTCTAATCAAGAACATTATACCAAAATTTTATAAAAATCATTGACAGAAAGAATTTTTTAATATATATTAAAACTAAAATTAAGTATACCTAACAAAATACAAAGGAGACCCTATCATGAAAAAACTAATTCTTAGTTTGGCTCTGCTATTGTCCCTTATCGGACTAGGAGCCTGTCGTTCAACGCAAAGCCCAGAGGCTTCCAGCAAGCCGCGAGTGGCGGTCACGACCTCTTTCCTCAATGACATGGTCTACCAGCTGGCAGGAGATGAGGTGGAGCGAGATCTACTAATTCCAGCAGGGGAAGACCCGCACCTCTATGTTGCCAAAGCCAGCGACCTGTCCAAGTTGCAGAAGGCAGATTTGGTCCTCTACCATGGTTTGCACTTTGAGGGCAAGATGGTGGAAGCCTTGGAAAAGACAGGGGTAGCAGTGTCTAAGAACTTTGCCCAGTCGGATTTGACTACCATGGATGAGGATGGTCAGCAGATTGTGGACCCTCACTTCTGGTTTTCTATTCCTCTCTATAAATCAGCGGTAGCGGTAGCTTCTGAGGAGTTGCAAAAACTTCTTCCGGAAAAAGCAGAGCTGATTCAGAAAAATACGGAAAATTACCTAGCTCAGTTGGATGACTTGCATACTTGGATTGAAAAAGAGCTGAGTGTCCTGCCTGCTGAGAGCCGTTACCTGGTAACCCCACATGATGCCTTTAACTACTTCGCAGCCAGCTATGACTTTACTCTCTATGCACCGCAGGGCATTAGTACCGAGTCTGAAGTTGCCAACAGCGATATGATTGAAACGGTCAATATGATTTTAGAACATGGTATCAAGGCCATCTTTACCGAGTCAACAACCAGTCCAGAACGCATGGAAAAATTGCAGGAAGCTGTCAAGGCCAAGGGTGGTCAAGTAGCGATTGTAAGCGGTGAAGGCAAGGAGCTATTCTCAGATTCCCTAGCACCAGAAGGGGAAGAGGGAGCGACATTTATCGATATGTACAAGCACAATGTCCAGTTAATTGTGGAGCATTTGCAGTAAGAAAGGTTGGAAGAATGGAAGAAATACTGAGAGTTGAAGACTTGTCCTTGCACTATGGTGCAGGACAGGTCAAGGCTCTAGATCGGGTCAGTTTTCAGCTGCCCAAGGGTTGTCGTGCAGCCCTGGTCGGACCAAATGGTGCAGGGAAATCGAGCTTGTTTAAGGCGATTTTGGGATTGGAGAAGGGGGTAAGTGGCAAGGTTTCGCTACTAGGTCAGTCAGAGAAACTGGACCAAGTTATTCAAAAAAATGTTGCCTATATTCCCCAAGCCAGCCAGGTCAACTGGCAGTTTCCTGCAAGGGTTCTTGATATTGTCCTGATGGGGCGGTTTGCCCATACCAGTGGTTTCTTCCGTCGACCAAGTTCCTTAGATAAGGAAAAGGCAGAGCAGGCTCTGGAAGAGATGAAAATCAGTGATTTACGCAATCGACAGATTGACCAGCTATCTGGAGGTCAGCGGCAACGAGTCTTTCTAGCTAGGGCCTTGGCCCAGGAAGCTGAAATCTACATGATGGATGAGCCTTTGGCTGGGATTGATCAGGTGACAGAGCAAGTCATCATGGACTGTTTGAAGAAGTTCCAGCAAGAAGGCAAGACCTCCCTGGTTATCCACCATGACCTTTTGACCTTGGAAAAGTATTTTGATTATGTCCTCTGGCTCAATGGTCGTTTGGTGGCAGAGGGGGCTATGGATCAGGTGGATTTGCTGCAAGCCTATCAAGCTGCCTTTGGTCAGGAACCAGCCTTGTTTCTAAAGGAGGGGCTCGGTCATGCTTGATCTCTTGCAGGACTATTCTTTTTGGACGGTAGCTCTGGGAACCCTTGTTTTAGCCTTGGCGGCTAGTCAAATCGGGACCATTAGCGTCTTGACCAGACAGAGTTTAATCGGGGATAGCTTGGGGCATGCGGCCTATCCAGGTATCATCCTGTCCTATATGGTCTTTCAATCACGCCAGCCCCTGCTCCTCTTGATTGGAGCGGTGGCTTCGGGTTACCTGTCCTATGGTCTGGTCAGCTGGCTCTGTCGAGGAGGGCGGACCAGTCGTGTCAATGCCTTGGCCTTGGTTTCGGCAGCTTTTTTTGGACTGGGCTTGGTTCTCAAGCAGTATGTTCAGGGCAATGAGGCCTTTCAAGGAGCTGCCCAGGCAGGCTTGGAAAACTATGTTTTTGGTCAGGCTGCCTTTATGCAACTGGATGATGTTGTATTGATTTGCCTAGTAGCCGTGCTAGCCTTGTTCCTATTTGGCTGGCATTACCAGTCACTTAAGCTTTATCTGTTTGATAAACAGTTTGCCAAGCTAGTGGGTATTCCTGTGGAAAAGATTGACCGTATGACCCTGTTTCTGATGATGAGTTTGATTACGGTTGGCTTGAAGGTGGTTGGGGCTATCCTGATGAGTAGTTTCTTGATAGCACCGGCTGTCTTTGGCTTGCTTCTAGGAAAGTCCTATGGCCAGACCTTGGCATTAGCAGCAGGAATTGCTGGATTTTCAGCCCTACTTGGAAGTTATGTGAGTTCGGTGGTGACAGGTTTATCGACTGGACCGGCTATTATTGTTTGCTTGAGTTTGTCCTCTTTAGTGGCTTTTGCTTATGTGACCTATATCAGAAAGGAGAATGCAGGTGCTTGAGGTCTTATTGATTTTACTGGCTGTTGGTTCTTCTTGTGGCTTGATTGGGTCTGTCTTGGTGGTGCGCAATCAGGCCATGCTGGCAGATGCCTTGTCCCACTCGGTTCTGTTGGGGATAGTACTGGGCTTCTTTGTCAGTCACAGCCTAGATTCCCCCCTGCTACTGTTTGGGGCGGCGGTTTTTGGTCTACTGACAGTTCTAGCGATTGAGGGACTACACACTCGCAAGTTGGCTCAGGATGCGGCGACGGGCCTGCTCTTTACCTTTTTCTTTGCCCTAGCTGTTATTCTCATCTCCCTCTTTGCCCGTAATGTCCATCTGGACTTGGATATGGTCCTGATGGGCGAGGTGCTCTTTGCCCCTCTTAACAGGCTGGATTTTTTAGGGCTATCGCTACCCTTGGCCTTGGTCAAGTCTGTCGGGCTCTTACTGGTCTTGCTGGTCTTCTTTTCCTTTAAGTTTCAAGCTCTGACCCTCTATCTCTTGGACAAGGAGCAGGCTAAACTCCAAGGGATTGCCACCAAAAGGCTGGAGTTGGGATTGATTTTTCTGGTTTCCTTGACAACGGTCTCGTCCTTTGAAGCGGTCGGCTCTATGGCGGTCATTGTTTTCTTACTAGCACCCAGTATGGCAGCCTTACCTTGGTCGAAGCATTTCTGTCAGTTTTTAGTTTTGGGGCAATGCTGCGCCATTCTGATGATTGTTCTAGGCTTTGGGCTTGCCAGTTGGCTTGACCTGACCATGTCTGGCACCTGTTCGGTCATGGGTCTTCTGACAGTCTGCGTCAGCTTTTTCCTAAAAAATGCCCTAAAAACCTAGTTTGGCAAATGAAATTGTCAGACTTTTTTGTTATTATAGTAAGTAATCACACAAGCAAAGGAGAAAATAATGACACGTTTACAAGATGATTTTTACGAATACGTCAATGGTGAATGGGCAAAAACAGCCGTCATTCCAGATGATAAGCCGAGAACTGGTGGTTTTTCAGACCTGGCGGATGATATTGAAAAACTCATGATTGACACGACAAACGCATGGTTGGCGGGAGAAAATGTCCCAGAAGATAGCGTTTTGCAAAACTTTGTAGCCTTCCACAAGCAAGTGGCTGACTATGAAACCCGTGACCGTTTGGGAGCAGAGCCTGCCCAGGCTTTGATTGCAGAGTACAAGGCACTCAACTCTTTCGAAGAATTTACCAGCAAATTGGCGGAATACGAGTTGGCAGGTAAGCCAAACCTGATGCCATTTGGCGTAGCACCTGACTTTATGGATGCGACCACCAATGTCCTCTGGGCAGATTCTCTAGGCATTATCCTGCCAGATACAACTTACTATGAGGAAGGGCATGAAAAAGGAGCAGAATTGCTCAAAATCTGGCGTGAAAGCCAAGAAGCCCTCCTACCTAAGTTTGGTTTCAGCGATGAGGAAATCAAGGACCTCTTGGATAAACGTTTGGAACTAGATGCCACGATTGCCAAGTATGTTCTGTCAAATGAAGAAGGTTCTGAGTACGCCAAACTCTATCATCCGTACGAGTGGGCAGATTTTACTGCCTTGGCACCAGAATTGCCTTTGGATGATTTCTTCACAGCGATTTTAGGTCAAACGCCAGACAAGATTATCGTGCCTGAGGAACGTTTCTGGCAGGCTGCCAAGGACATTTACAGTACGGATAATTGGGAGCTTTTGAAGGCGACCTTGATTTTGAAAGCAGCTGGCGCCTATACAGCCTTCCTGTCGGATGAAATCCGTATTCTAGCAGGAGCCTACAGCCGTGCCCTTTCTGGTACGCCGCAGGCTCAAAACCAAGAAAAAGCAGCCTACAATCTAGCTCAAGGCTACTTTAACCAGGCCCTCGGTCTTTGGTATGCTGGGGAGAAATTCTCACCAGAGGCTAAGGCGGATGTGGAAGCAAAGGTTGCCAAGATGATTGAGGTCTACAAATCTCGTTTGGAAACGGCTGACTGGTTGGCTCAGGAAACGCGTGACAAGGCCATTGTCAAACTCAATGTTATCAAGCCTTACATAGGCTATCCAGAAGCCTTGCCAGAGCGTTATTACAAGAAGCTTGTTGACCCAGGCAAGTCCTTGGTGGAAAATGCTATCGAACTAAACAAGATTGACATTGCTCATGGTTGGAGCAAGTGGAACAAGCCTGTGGACATGAAGGAATGGGGCATGCCAGCTCACATGGTCAATGCCTACTACAACCCACAGAAGAACTTGATTGTCTTCCCGGCGGCGATTTTGCAGGCGCCTTTCTACTCGCTGGAGCAGTCTTCATCAGCTAACTACGGCGGTATCGGTGCGGTTATTGCCCACGAGATTTCCCATGCCTTTGACTCAAACGGTGCTTCCTTCGATGAGCATGGTAGCCTTAATAACTGGTGGACAGAGGAAGACTATGCAGCTTTTGAAGCTCGTACCCAGCAGGTTATCGACCAGTTTGAAGGTCAGGATTCTTACGGTGCCAAAATCAATGGTAAGTTGACTGTGTCAGAAAACATTGCCGATCTTGGTGGGATTGCTGCAGCCTTAGAAGCAGCCAAGTCAGAAGATGACTTCTCCGCAGAAGAGTTCTTCACCAACTTTGCTCGCATCTGGCGAATGAAGGCCCGTCCTGAGTTCATGCAGATGTTGGCTAGTGTGGATGTTCATGCACCAGGTCACCTACGCACCAACATCCAGCTACCAAACTTCGACGAATTCCATGAAACCTTTGGCGTTCAAGAAGGCGACGGCATGTGGCGAGCAAAAGAAGACCGTGTGATTATTTGGTAAAACAGACAAAGAAGCTGGGCATAAAGTCCAGCTTCGCTTCTTAGAGTTCGTGTCAACATCTCAGCGCAGTGGTTGATTGGCAGATTTGTTCGTGTTTCACACTCCAAATCTGACCTAATCAACTGTGCGGGGGTGGGAAGACGAACTCTTTTTTTGACTAGTCGAGTTCTTTCCCACTCCCTTTTTCTTGTGGGAAATAGCACTCTCTAGTCGGCATTGTTACAGAATATAAATTATGGTACAATAACAAAAAATGTTTTTCGGAGGAGATATGAAAACAGGAAAGAAGGTTTCAACCAGCTGGGCCTTTCGTGGTCGGATCGTCTGGCTTTTCACTAAATACCAACTGCTGAGTAAGGGACTATTGGCTCTAGTTATTTATCCCTTGTATTCCTTTGCCATTGATACTTTTTTAGCTTTATCAGGGCGGACAGGGATTTCCAGTGGGGACTATGTGTCCTTTCTCTTGAGCTTCCAAGGGCTTGGCTTTCTTTTGGCGACCTTGGTCATGATGGTGATTTTGATTGGTTTAGATGTCAACACCTTTATCTTGACCAGTGCTCTTGTAAAGGAAGAAAAGATTGAAATGACCGCCCGGCACATGCTCTGGCTGGGCTTGACCTCGCTTAAGTCGCTCTTTAGTCCAGCAGGTCTCTTGCTCATGGTTTATGTATCCTTGATTTTCCCGCTCTTGGGACTGGGTGTCACTATTGGCCCTATGCGGCAGTTCCAGATTCCCAACTTTATCACTTCGGTGATTTATGCCAACCCTCTTTATCTATCGCTTTATATAGGGGTTCTCCTGCTATTGACCTATCTGAGCTATCGACTGATGTTCACCTTCCACTATGTTCTCATTGGTGGGAAAGCGATTGGTTCAGCTATTCGCTCCTCTCTTGACCTGACAAAGAAATACGGTCGAGCGCTCATCAAGCGACTTGTCGGGATTTTTGTGAAAAATGGCCTTGTCTACTTTTTACCTCTCTTTGTTGCCTTGGTAGCCCTGCTTGCCTATGTTTTGGCCAGTCAGGCAGAGCAGACAAATCAAAGTCGTTTGTATCTCTTGTTTATCCTCCTTGTAGTCGTGGATATTGTCAGCTTTCTGACCTTCCTCTTTCCGCCGATGATGCTTTATCGAGTGACGGATGCCTTCTATGATTACGAAGCGGCTGAAGGACGGTCTCCTGCAGTCACTCTTTCGACCAAGGCCAGTAAGTGGCGGGAGGACATCTTGCCGACCATTCGTCTGCGTACCAAGTTTTTGGTGACCGGATTGATTCTCTTTATCTTGGCAGGAAATTTTGGCTTTGCTTACTTGTTGGTGCAGCATTTTGACACGATTTTCCGTGTAAATCGTGAGATTGCCTTGGTCGCTCACCGTGGTGGTGGTGACTTAGGTGCTGAAAATACGATTGCAGGTATTTTAGCAGCTGCGGAGGAAGGGGTGGCTTGGTCTGAGATTGATATTCAACGGACCAAAGACGGTCACTACGTCCTCAACCATGACGGTGATTTCCAGCGTGTTGCTGGGGACAGCCGCAGTTCCAGTGAGATGACCCTGGCTGAAATCCAGGACTTGCAGGTTGCGGATGCTTTTGACAGTAGCCGTCCAGCCCAGCCTGTTCCCACGATTGAGGAGGTTATCGAAGCAAGTAAAGGCAAAATTGGCCTCTTTATCGAACTGAAGGGGAAAACAGCAGACAAGCAAATGGTGGATGACATTGTTGCCATGGTCAAGGCCTATGGTGTTGAAGAGGAAGTGGCTCTGCTGTCTTTGGACTACAAGCTGATTGCCTACATCGAAGAAACCTATCCTGAGATGGTATCTGGCTATCTCTATTACTTCTCTATCGGTCAGACAGAAGACCTGCAGGGCGATTATCTGATTATGGAAGAGGCAGAAGCTAGTCCAGAAAAGGTTGCTGACCTAAAAGCCCAAGGCAAGAAAGTCATCGTCTGGACAGTCAATACGGAAGAATCCATCCAACGCTTTGTCAATTCGGAAGTTGACGGTATTATCACCGACTATGTTCTTGATGTCAAGGCTGGCATCAAGGCGCGTGATGAACGGACGGACTTTGAAGTCATTGTGGATTCGGTTCTGGGTGAATAATACTCAATAAACATGAAAAAGCTATTTTTAGCAGGGTTTACAATCCTGCTTTTTTCTTTCCTGATTTCATGATATAATGGTAAAGATAATTTATTGACATGGAGAAATGACATGAGCTTCTACAATCACAAGGAAATCGAGCCCAAATGGCAGGAATTTTGGGCGAAAAATCATACTTTTAAGACGGGAACAGATGCAGAAAAGCCAAACTTTTATGCCCTAGACATGTTCCCGTATCCGTCTGGTGCAGGCTTGCACGTTGGTCACCCTGAGGGCTATACGGCGACGGACATTCTCAGCCGTTACAAGCGTGCCCAAGGCTACAACGTTCTTCACCCAATGGGTTGGGATGCCTTCGGTCTGCCAGCGGAGCAGTACGCTATGGACACGGGAAATGACCCGGCTGACTTTACAGCGGAAAATATCGCCAATTTCAAACGTCAGATTAACGCCCTTGGCTTTTCTTACGACTGGGACCGCGAGGTTAATACGACTGACCCTAACTACTACAAGTGGACTCAGTGGATTTTCACTAAGTTGTATGAAAAAGGCCTAGCCTATGAGGCAGAAGTGCCTGTTAACTGGGTAGAGGAATTGGGAACTGCTATCGCCAACGAAGAGGTCCTTCCTGACGGAACGTCTGAACGTGGTGGCTACCCAGTTGTTCGCAAGCCAATGCGTCAATGGATGTTGAAAATCACTGCCTATGCAGAGCGTCTGCTTAACGACCTAGAAGAAGTTGATTGGCCAGAGTCTATCAAGGACATGCAACGCAACTGGATCGGCAAGTCAACAGGTGCCAATGTGATTTTCAAAATTAAGGACACAGACAAGGACTTCACAGTCTTTACTACCCGTCCTGATACCCTTTTCGGTGCGACCTACGCAGTTCTTGCTCCTGAGCATGACTTGGTAGATAGTATCACATCAGCAGAACAAGCAGAAGCTGTGGCAGAGTACAAACGCCAAGCCTCTCTCAAATCAGACCTTGCCCGTACAGACCTTGCCAAAGACAAGACAGGTGTTTGGACTGGTGCTTATGCCATCAACCCTGTCAACGGTAAAGAAATTCCAATCTGGATTGCCGACTATGTACTGGCAAGCTACGGAACAGGTGCTATCATGGCTGTTCCTGCCCACGACGAGCGTGACTGGGAATTTGCCAAGCAGTTTAACTTGGACATCATTCCAGTTCTGGAAGGTGGCAATGTAGAAGAAGCTCCTTATACAGAGGACGGTGCCCACATCAATTCAGACTTCCTAGATGGTCTTAACAAGGAAGAAGCCATTGCCCAAATGGTGGCTTGGTTGGAAGAAAATGGTGTTGGTCAGGAGAAAATTTCTTACCGTCTCCGTGACTGGCTCTTCAGCCGCCAGCGTTATTGGGGTGAGCCAATTCCAATCATCCACTGGGAAGACGGTACTTCCACAGCTGTCCCAGAAAATGAGTTACCTCTGGTATTGCCAAAAACCTCAGACATCAAGCCTTCAGGTACAGGCGAGTCACCTCTTGCTAACTTGACAGACTGGTTGGAAGTGGTGCGTGAAGACGGCGTCAAAGGTCGCCGTGAGACCAACACTATGCCACAATGGGCGGGTTCTAGCTGGTACTACCTCCGCTATATTGACCCGCACAATGATGAGAAATTGGCAGACGAAGAGCTTCTCAAAGCTTGGTTGCCAGTGGATATCTACATCGGTGGTGCCGAGCACGCAGTCCTTCACTTGCTTTATGCTCGCTTCTGGCATAAGTTCCTCTACGACCTCGGTGTTGTGCCGACTAAAGAGCCTTTCCAAAAACTCTTTAACCAAGGGATGATTTTGGGAACTAGCTACCGCGACAGCCGTGGTGCCCTTGTAGCGACAGATAAAGTTGAAAAACGTGATGGTTCTTTCTTCAACATCGAAACTGGTGAGGAGTTGGAGCAGGCACCTGCTAAGATGTCTAAATCTCTTAAGAACGTGGTTAACCCAGATGATGTGGTCGAGCAATTCGGTGCGGACACCCTCCGTGTTTACGAGATGTTCATGGGCCCACTTGATGCTTCTATCGCTTGGTCAGAAGAAGGCCTTGAAGGTAGCCGTAAGTTCCTTGACCGCGTTTACCGCTTGATTGCAACGAAGGAAATTTCTTCGGACAATAGCGGAGCGCTTGATAAAGTTTACAATGAAACTGTGAAGACGGTGACAGAGCATATTGAAGACCTGAAATTCAACACGGCTATCGCCCAGCTCATGATTTTTGTCAACGCAGCCAACAAGGAAGACAAGCTTTATGTTGACTACGCCAAAGGCTTTGTCCAATTGATTGCCCCATTTGCACCACACTTGGCAGAAGAACTCTGGCAGGGTCTGGCAGCAACAGGCCAGTCAATCAGCTATGTCGCATGGCCAACATATGACGAAAGCAAGCTGGTAGAAAGCGAAGTGGAAATCGTTGTCCAAATCAAAGGCAAAGTAAAAGCCCGCTTGACTGTAGCTAAAGACCTAGCACCAGCAGAGCTTGAAAAAGTAGCTCTGGCAGACGAAAAAGTCCAAGCTGAAATCGCTGGTCAAACAGTGGTGAAGGTGATTAGTGTTCCGAATAAGTTGGTGAACATCGTTACCAAGTAAGGAACTCCCTACAGGATAGGTTATGAAAAAACATTCAACTAATTATTATAATGCCTTTCTTGCTGTGGCGGAGGATTGTCCAGCAGAGATAGGTCAAGAACCTCCTTTGAAGGAGCCGAAATCAGCTGTTCGTATCCAATATGACCGCCTCAAAGACAGCCTCTATCAATATACTTCCGACCAAGTGATTTACGAGTCCAATGGAGCTCGCAGGGGTATCTCTGAGGAAGAATTTTTCTCCAAAGGTCAAGCTTGCATGCGTAGCTCGGCTCTCAGCAAGCGATATGGCTGGGGTATTCACTTTGACAGTGAAGGGAAACTAGCTCTCTATCCCAGAGAGTCTCAGGAATACCAAGCTTTCGAGAAGGATGAAACCTTGAAGCAGATTCGAGGGATGCGTTCGAGCCGAAAGAGTAGTTAGTGAGATTAGTAAGGTAGGCGATTGTGGCTAACTGGATGAAGAGCATTACGAAATAATGCATATAAGAAAACGACTTCCGTGTTGGAGGTCGTTTTTGCTTGTCTTGAGGGGAATTTCCTTTATATTACGGAAAAAGACAGGAAGTGTACGCGTTTACAAAAGGTAGAAACAGGAATATAATAAGAATATATGAACAAAGAAGGGAGAACAGGTCGTGAAATCAATCAAATTAGTCACACTCGGTGGCGGCTCGAGCTATACTCCTGAGCTAGTTGAAGGGATGATTTTGCGGCATCAGCAACTACCTATTCGGGAATGGTGGTTTGTAGATGTTGAAGCCGGGGCTGAGAAGCAGAAGATAGTTGTTGATTTGGCACGTCGAATGGTCAGAAAGGCTGGATTAGACTGGAAAATAGAGGAGACACTGGATCGAAGGGCTGCTTTGAAGAGAGCAGACTTTGTGACATCTCAGTTCCGAGTTGGTCAGTTACAGGCACGCTATATCGATGAGACAATTCCTTTTAGTCATGGTCTACTTGGACAGGAAACCAATGGGGCAGGTGGCATCTTTAAGGCATTTCGGACTATAGAGGTCTACAAGGATATCGTTGCAGATATGAAGGAGCTATGTCCAGATGCTTGGTTAATCAATTTTACCAATCCTGCGGGTATGGTGACAGAAGCAATTATCAATGAACTGCAGTGGAACAGGGTGATTGGCTTATGTAATATTCCGATTGGTCAGAAAAAAACGGCAGCTCAGCTTTTGAATCTTCCTGAGGCGTCCATTCAAACCAATCATGTTGGATTAAACCATTTCCATTTTCATGAAGTTTGGGATCAGACTGGCCAGAATCGTACTGGTGAAGTCATGGAAGCCTTGTATGGTGAATCAGGAGAGAATCGGGAGGTTGTAAAAAATATTACTAATTTAGATTTTTCATTGCCCTTCTTGCAGTCGATTGGTTTGTTGCCCTGCGATTACCACCGTTACTACTTTTTAGAAAAAGAGATGTTGGCAGATGCCTTAGACCAGTATCGTCAAGGGAAGGTGCGGGCTCAGGTTGTTCAAGAGGTCGAAGAAGAGTTGTTTGAGCTCTACAGGGATTCAAATTTGGACCATAAGCCTAAGCAACTGGAGCAACGTGGTGGTGCTTATTACAGCGATGTTGCCTGTCAACTCATTTGTGCTATATACAACGACAGCAAGGAAATTATGACGGTTTCGACGGTGAATAGGGGAGTGATTCCGTATTTACCAGAGGACTGCGTAGTCGAAGTCTCGTCTGTCATTACTGCCCAGGGTGCGCTTCCTTTGGTATGTCCCAAAACACCGATGGTGGTCAGGGGATACTTGCAGCAAATGAAGCAAATGGAGTTGGCGACTGTTGGGGCTGCAATGACAGGAGACTATGCTTTGGCTTTACAGGCTTTTGCTCTCAATCCTTTGATTCCGAATGGAGAATTGGCAGAGCGTGTCTTACAAGAATTACTAGTGGCACATGAGGCGTACTTGCCACAATTTAAGAGTGTCATCGATCAGATAAAGAAGAAAGGAATTGGCTATGACAGAGGATAAGGTGGTTTATCATTTTCCAGAAGGTTTTTTGTGGGGGACTTCTACATCGGGTCCGCAGAGTGAGGGAACTGAGCTGGGCGATGGAAAAGGACAGAATAATTGGGACTACTGGTACAGCATTGAGCCAGAACGTTTCCATGGGGAAATAGGTCCAGAGAGGACATCCACTTTCTATAAGAATTTCAAAAAGGATATCGAGTTATTGGTCGAAACTGGACATACAGTATTTAGGACTTCGATTCAGTGGTCACGGTTATTGCCCAAAGGCATTGGTGAGGTCAATCAGGAGGCTGTGACTTTTTATCGTTCTGTATTTTCTTTGATAAAAGAAAAAGGGATTCAGCTGTTTGTTAATCTCTATCATTTTGATCTTCCCTATGCTTTACAGGAGCAAGGGGGCTGGGAGAACAAGGATATTGTTTGGGCATATGAAGCCTATGCTCGTACTTGTTTTGAATTGTTTGACGACCTAGTAGATCGTTGGATTACCTTTAATGAGCCGATTGTTCCAGTTGAGTGTGGTTATCTAGGGGATTATCATTATCCTTGTAAGGTAGATGCCAAGGCGGCGGTTGCTGTTGCCTACCATACTCAGTTGGCGAGTTCCTTGGCAGTAAAAGCCTGTCATGAAGTAAATCCGGAGAAGAAAATTGCAATTGTCCTGAATCTGACACCGGCCTATCCTCGAAGTGAGCATCCTGATGATGTCAAGGCAGCTAAAATAGCTGAGCTCTTCCAAACCAAGAGCTTCTTAGATCCTTCTGTATTGGGAGAATATCCGAGGGACTTGGTTGACTTGATTGAGGAATACGGATTGAGTCCTGAAACCAGCGAGGAAGAGCTGGCGATTATTAGGGAAAATCGGGTAGATTTTTTAGGTGTCAACTATTACCAACCCCTTCGTGTACAGGCACCGACAAAGGTCTGGAAAGAGGGAGAGGTTTTGACTCCAGAGCACTTCTTCGCCCCTTACGATATGCCAGGGAAAAAAATCAATCCGCATCGAGGTTGGGAAATCTATGAAAAAGGAATCTACGATATCGCAATCAATATCAGGGACCAATACAACAATATTGAGTGGTTAGTCACTGAAAATGGTATGGGAGTAGAGGGTGAAGTGGCTTTCCGGCAAGATGAGGTCATTCAGGATGATTATCGGATTGAATTTATTGAAGATCACTTGATAGAGTTACATCGGGCTATTGAGGAAGGGGCTAACTGCAAGGGTTATATGTTGTGGACCTTTATTGATTGTTGGTCTTGGCTCAATGCCTACAAAAATCGTTATGGGCTGGTCGAATTGGATTTGGAGACTCAGGAGCGTAGGATTAAAAAATCAGGTCGTTGGTTTAAGGCACTGAGTGATGCCAATGGATTCAGTCGTTAGGAGGAGTAATGGTTCAATTTGGTTTTTCAATCTATCCAGAAAACTATTCATTGGAAGAGTCTAAGGCCTATATAGACTTGCTGGGGCGTTATGGAGCACGGCGAATGTTTATGAGTCTCTTGCAACTTGGGGGAGATACCCAAGAAGCCTTGCAACTCTATCGGGACTTGATTGCCTATGCTCGTCAGTTGGGGATAGTCGTGATTGCAGATCTTAGCCCGAGTTTTATAGAGGCACAGGGCTGGCAGAAATCACTCATTGAAGAAGCCCATGGTTTAGGGCTGACAGGGATTCGTCTGGACGAGGCCCTGCCTTTGGAGGAGATTGTCAGCTTGACACAGAATCTTTATGGGCTCAAGATTGAACTAAATCTGAGTACCGATAAGGTCTTACTGACGAAACTGCTAGCTAGTGAGGCAAATAGGGATAATATTGTTGCCTGTCATAATTTCTATCCTCACGCCTATACAGGACTATCAGAGGAGCATTTTTTAGAAATGTCTTCTTTCTATCACCAAGAAGGCATACAGACGGCAGCTTTTGTGACTGCCCAGTCTGCAACGGAAGGGCCGTGGCCTTTATCAGAAGGCCTGCCTACCTTGGAGGAGCATCGCAACCAGACCTTACCTCTTCAGATTGCCTGGCTCAAGGCGACAGGTTTGATTGATTGTATCCTCATTTCCAATCAGTTCATCTCGGAGGAGGAGCTACAGTCTATTCAATCTATCTTGGAAGAAGAGGACGTTTGTTTACCTGTAGAACTTACTGGTCAAGTGACAGCTGTGGAGCGGGAAATCATTGAGTTTGATCATGTTTATCGTGGGGATATTTCAGCCTACCTTCTTCGGTCTACTATGCCCCGTATTGTCTACAAGGATGCTGCTATTCCGGCACGTACAGATAGGGAAATACTTGTGCAGCGAGGGGATGTCTTGATTGACAATGACCTATATGGTCGTTACAAGGGAGAGTTACAAATAGCTTTGAGGGAGTTTACAGTTAGTTCAAAAGTGAATCGGGTTGGACGAATTTGCCCTGACTATCTGCCCTTGCTCGTTTTTATCAAGCCTTGGCAAGCCTTTCGATTGCGAATCGTTGCGTCCGATTCCTTTCATTAACAATACGGAAAAAAAGAGAACCCTTGTAGCCTGAGGATATGCTACAATAGAAATATAAAGTATGTTTTTATCAACAGACTCCAGCTTACTAGTCTTGTTATATTTCGTATAAATCTTGCGGAGAGGAGGGAGTATGCTATCTAAAAAAGAAGTTCGTCTGGCAGATTATTTACTGACAAAACAAGGGGACTTTGTATCTAGTGCAGAACTGGCAAAGGCTTTGGGTGTCAGTGATCGAACAGCAAGAAAGTATATCCAGCAACTCTCTCTTTCGCTAGAGGCTAGCGGTGCTTCTATTTTGTCCAAACAAAGTAAGGGTTACTGTTTGCTGGTGGAGAGACCGGTTGAATTTGAAATGTTTTGGCAAGAACAGCTACGGTTGAAAAAGCAGGTGACGGACTTACGGCAACTGGAGGAAGCGACGGACCGACAACGGTATGTTTTAAGTAAGTTATTATTTGAAAATCCAATTCAGTCCATGGATCGTTTGCAACGAGAGCTGTTTATCGGAAAAACAACCCTACATTCTATTATCGCGGATATTCGCAAGTTATTTATTTCCTACCAATTAGAGTTGTTGTTCACACGGAGAGGTGTAGAATTAAGCGGGGAGGAGCCTGCTATTCGGCACTTCATTATGGATTACTTTTTTGGACAAGGGAATGGTCAGTCTCTTTATGGTTTGGTGGAAAATCAGCTCCTGCCAGACATTCGGTTTACGGACCTGATGTTGATTGTCTTGGATGAGTGTCGTGATGCCAAACTTCGCCTGTCTGATTTTGTTATGCAAAACCTGGTTCTTCATATCGCTCTGCTCTTGCAACGAATGAAGAGAGGAGCTAGTTTAGAGCGATTTCCAATATCTGATCAGATTCAATCTTCCAAGGAGTATCAGGTTGCTGGACGAATCATCGAACGAATTGAAACAGAGTTTCAAGTGGCGATTCCTGTAGAAGAAGCCAACTATATCGCCGTACACCTGAAGGTAAAGCTGACAGGAAATCCCAGTCAGATTTCAGACTTGGAGGACGGTTTGGAGGAAGAAGTTGAAACTTGTTTACAGACTCTCTCTCAGTTGACTGGTCTGGATTTGTTAAAAGATCGACAGCTTTTCAAGGGGATTGTCGCTCATTTGCTTCCCTTACGGACGCGGTTGGAGCACCAGATTCAGTTGGCTAATCCCTTGGTGGCTGATATCCAGAGGGATTATATAGAAGTATTTGAGCTGACCAAGCAAGCTTTTGCTTCTATGCCCACCTTGTTGGCCTATAGTATTTCGGATGACGAATGGGCCTACCTGACCCTGCATGTATTGGCTGCGATTGAACGGTATGAGGGTCGGAAAAAGTTGCGGGTATTGGTCGTCTGTGCGACTGGAATTGGAAGCGCTTTAATGTTGCGAAATCGTTTGGAAAAGGAATTTGCAACAAGCCTGGAAATAGCAGATGTTGTGAGTTACTACGAGGTAACGGAAGAAGGTTTAAGAGATGTAGACCTGATTATTTCTTCAATTAGCCTGTCCAATCTAATTTTCCTGACACCTGTTATCACCGTCAGTGTATTTCTGTCGGAGCAGGATATCGAGGCAATTCGTTCCTATCTCCAACAAGTGACACCTGTCCGAGTTGAGCAGAACGAGGCTTTACCTATGGAGGAAGAGCAGGCGAGACAGATTGCAGAGGCTGTATTTTCACCTTTGAGAATAGTCTCTTTGGAAAAAAAGATAAGTCGAGATAAGGCCATGTTGCAACTGATAGCGTGCTTGGATGAAGCCAAGGAATCAGGCTTTGTGGAACAATTTAGGGAACAGGTAAATGTGAGAGAGTCCTATAGTTCGGTCGTTTTTGGAGAACTATTGGCCTTTCCGCATCCAGCTATTCCCCTGACTTTCTCTGAGCAGATTGTGGTCGGAGTTTGTAAGGAAGCAGTTGAATGGGAAGAGGGGAAGAAGGTGCAGTTTGTCTTTCTTCTGTCCCCGTCAAAAGGGCGGAATCCGCATCTGAAGTATATTTCTCCTTGTCTGGTTGAATTTGTCCAAGACAGGTCTTTGCAAGAAAGGCTAGTTCAAAATCCTAGCTATCAGGAATTAGTCGATATATTTATTCCCTTGATTCAAAAACAGGGGTAGGAGGAGTTTTTTTATGAAACAAATTATGTTAGTGTGCAATGCTGGTATGTCTACTAGTATGTTGGTGACCAAGATGCAGAAAGCCGCAGAAGAAAAGGGGATAGAGGCAACGATTTGGGCAGTCCCTGTGTCAGAAGCTGATAGTGAAGTTAGTCAAAAGGAGATTGATGTCCTTTTGCTAGGTCCACAGGTTAAATTTTTGCTAAATGACTACAAGGCTAAGTTCGAGCCTGCGATCAAGGTTGATGCAATCAATATGATGGATTATGGAGTGATGAACGGTGCCAAGGTGCTTGATGCTGCATTGGCACTAATGGAGGACTAGTATGAACTCTCCGGAATACTTAGAAGCGATTATGGGGCTTATTATGTATGGGGGAGAGGCAAAGGGCTATGCTGTTCAGGCAATTCAAGCGGCCAAGCAGGAGGATTTCCAGACGGCAGAGCACTTGCTTCAAGAAGCAAACACCTCCCTAAATATTGCCCATAAGTCACAAACAGGTCTACTAGCCCAAGAGGCTGGTGGGCAAACGGTAGACGTGTCCTTGCTAATGGTGCATGGACAGGACCACTTGATGAATGCCTTGACATTTATTGATATGGCCAAGGAAGTAGTGGAGCTCTATAAGCGTTTAGCTGAACAAAAGAATTGTGGCTAGGCTACCTTGTTGGATAGCAGAGATAGGAGGACAGGTATGAAAATCAAAAAAATAGGACAGGTTCCAATTGAACAATTGTTTGCTGCGATTGGTCGGTCCTTGAAAGAGGATTATCAGCAAAATACTGGACGTCCTCTTCTTGATCAAGATATCCAGGAAGGTTTGACCTATGTAAAAACATTTGGAGACAAAGGAGAGCATAGTGTCAAGGTGCGTGTAGAGGAATTTCTTGCCCCCTATCGTTATGCTGTTTGCTTTCATTCCAATCGAGGAAAAGAGCATATCTGCTATGATTTGCACGCTTTGGGGGACAATCAAACAGAGATTGAATACTCTTATGAAATGGAAGCAGCAGACTTATTTATGAGAGGTAACTACTTTTTAATGGAGAAAGTCTTCTCTAAGAGTTTGAAACGGCAGACAGATGCTCAATTAGAAGCACTGATTCGGTATTCTAAAGAAGGTGCTTCGACATCGTGATTTTGTTTATACAACAATAAAAAAATAGAAAAGGAGACAGATTATGTCAAATATTTCTGAAAAATTTATGGAAATATCAGGAAAAATCGGCTCGCAACGTCATTTGATTGCCATTCGTGATTCCTTTATTTCCATGATGCCGATTACCATGGCAGGTACGGTGGCCGTTCTTTTGAATGTCTTTCTGAGGGACATTCCTAACAATATGGGTTGGACAGGTTTTGCAGAAGCTATGCAGCCAATTATTAACATTAACGGCTATGTTTATTTTGGAACCATTGGAATCATGGCGCTTGTCTTTGCCTTTGCCTTTGGTTACAACTTGTCTTTGATGTACAAGGTCAATCCACTTGCAGGCGGCTTGATTTCCTTTGCATCCTTCATTTCAACCATTCCTCAAAGTCTCACTATTTCAACTGCTTTAGAAGGTGTGGATAAATCGGTTATCACTGCTTTAGAAGAAATAGGCTTGACCATTGTTAGCACAGACGGTGTTTCTATATTGGAAACCAGTGAATGGGGAGCGATTGCGCTGAAATATGGTGGAGCAACAGGTCTCTTCACAGCCATGTTTATTGGATTCTTGGCAACCTTTGTTTATGCGAGTTTGGTGAAACGGAACATTATTATCAAATTGCCAGATTCGGTTCCACCCGCAGTTAACAAGGCTTTTGCAGCAATCATCCCGGGTACGGCAGCAATTTATGCATCTTCTATTGTAGCCTATCTTGTATTCTCAGTAACTGGTCAGTCCTTGAGTGATGTGGTATCAACCTATATTCAGATGCCGTTGCTTGGGCTTTCTCAAGGGATTGGTTCGGTAGTATTGTTAACCTTCCTCGTCCAGCTCTTCTGGTTCTTTGGTCTACATGGTCACAATGTCTTGGCACCAATCATGGATGGGATTTACGGCATTGCTCTAAATGAAAATACAGCGGTTTACGAGGCAACTAGAAGTGTTGCAGACCTCCCTTGGCTCTGGACGCGTGGTTCTTTTGATGCCTATGCTCAGATGGGAGGCTCAGGTGTAACCCTCGCTCTGATTATTGCAATTTTCCTCTTCTCCAAACGGGAAGAATACAAGATGGTTGCCAAATTGTCAGCTCCGATGGGAGTCTTTAATATCAACGAGCCGATTACCTTCGGTATTCCGATGGTCTTGAATCCACTCTTTGTTATTCCGTGGCTCATTGTGCCACCAGTTTGTGCAGCGATTGCATATTTGGCAACAGCAGCAGGCTTGATACCTCCAGTCTTTCTAGCTGTTCCATGGATTACCCCACCAGGTCTCTACGCTTATCTAGCAACAGGTGGTAACATTATGGCGGCCCTAGTTTCGCTCTTCAACCTCTTTGTTGCCTTCTTGATTTGGACCCCGTTTGTCATTGCAGCCAACAAGGTTAAGGCTGGTGAGGAGTAATGTTTTCTAAAAATAAATCTCCGTTTTTGCTAGCACTAGGCTGCTTTCTGATTGCTATCAGTCCATTATATGGAAATAAATATTTCAATATTATTTCTGGTCTGGTTTTAATATTAATCAGTGTTCTCAGAAGTAGGAAAAAGTAGGATATTACAAGAAAACGACTTCCGTGTTGGAGGTCGTTTTTGGCTGTCTATAGATACTTCTTCTCGCTCAACCAAGCGTGAATAACAGAGAGGGTTTTGTCTTGGAATTTACCGGACTCGTACATGTGGTCTGCCCCTGTTAGAGAAACCAGAACGGAGTCCTTGTAGTTTTTAGCTGTTTTTCTAGCAATGGCAGAAACGGTCATCTTGTCTTCACTTCCTGTGATGACTAGAACAGGTCCTGTAATCTTGCTGAAATCGACATAACCTGCTCTGCTTTTATCAAAGAAAGGAAAGGCCATCTGGGTATAGACCTTGCCAGACTCAGGTACCAAGGTCTTGAAAATATCTTCTTTGAGGGCAGGGTCCTGAACGTTTAAGCAGTAGCGGAAGAACTCATCCTTGTAAGGTGGCATTGGCTTTTTCCAAAATCCCCAGCGTAAGAAATGGCGGATGAAGCAACGAATCATGGTAGGGTAGAAAGCGAAGATATCTGCTGTCGGAGCGGGGCCCATGAGAATCATGCCAGCCACCTGTGTGCGTTCAGCGACCATTTGAGCGAGTAAACAGCCCAGAGAATGCCCCAAGAGTAAAGGTGGCTCTTCCAAACTTTCAACCAAGGTTACCAAGTCATCGGCATAGTCTGTCAGACTAACCGCACCGACCTTTTCCATAACCTCATCATAGGGCAAGTTGTGGTAGCGTAGGCTAGGTGTATGAACCCGCATGCCCATTTTTTCTAGCTTACTAGCGAAATCTCCCCATACCGAACCGTCACACCAGGTTCCGTGAATTAACACAATATCTTTCATAAACAAACTCCTGACATTTATTTCTATTATAGCATGCTGAAAGTCAAATGTTAACTACCTGCAAAACAGCTGTCATACTTGTTACATTTCTTTAAGTCTTGTGCAAGAAAAGTTGGTTAGGATAGATACAGAAGTAATTTGAAAGGATTTGAATAGGTATGAATAAACACAAACTTCACAAAACAATGAAAGTTGCCCTTGCTACTGTCATGTTGGGAGGAATGCTAGCTTTGGGGCAAGAAGCTGTTATGGCGGACACAGAATTGACAGATAGTCCTAGTCTATCCGTCCTAACGGTTCAGGTGGAGCAGGAGGAGCGGTTGAAACAAGAAGCAGAGGCTAAAGCTGCAGCTGAAAAGGCTGCGGCAGAAAAAGCAGCTGCGGAAGCCGCAGCCCAAGCAGCTCTTGCTACGAATATGGTATCAGAGGTTGCTGTAGAATACACAGCCAATACCTATCCTGCTGGTCAATGTACATGGGGTGCAAAAGAAATGGCGCCTTGGGTTGGCAACTATTGGGGAAATGGTGGCGACTGGGCAGCCAGTGCAGCAGCCCTTGGTTATGAAGTAGGAACCACTCCTAAGGTTGGCGCAATCGCTGTCTGGACAGACGGTGGCTATGGTCACGTTGCCTATGTTACCGATGTAGCGGCCGATGGCACTATTCAAGTAATGGAATCAAACTATGGCGGAGCCTACTACCCAAGCAATGTACGTGGCTTCTTTGATCCAACAACCACTAGCGAAGGAACTGTAAGCTATATTTACCCTCCAGCTGGGGTCTAGGGATAGGCCTTATTTCGCTCCGAGGAATGCTTGGACGAATAAGTTGGCAGGACAAACTGAAAAATGCAAAGGTCTAGAAATAGACCTTTTTTCACCACCATTCTTTCGTTATAAATTTTTTATATCCTTGATAGAAAATATATATTGGATGATAAGTTTTTTTCATGGTATGATGGTACAAATTGAAAAAGAAAGAGTGTAATTACCATGAAAAAACTAGCTTTATTTGCAACAATAGCCCTAGCAGCCTTTGCCTTGGCAGCCTGCAGCTCATCAACATCAACTAGCTCATCCAGCAGCACAGACCAAACTCTCTTGGCACAAATCAAGGAAGAAGGTGTCATTCAAATCGGTACAGAAGGTGCCTACGCTCCTTACTCTTACCATGACGAGAGCGGAAAATTGGTCGGTTATGATGTAGAAGTAGCCGAAGCCGTTGCTGAGAAATTGGGCGTTAAGGTAGAATTTGTTGAAACCAAGTGGGATTCCATGATTGCTGGTTTGGATGCAGCACGTTTTGATACTATTGCCAACCAGGTTGGTGTGACAGACGAGCGCAAAGAAAAATACGATTTCTCAACACCATATACCTACATTTATGGAGCCTTGGTAGCTCATAAGGATAATACAGAGATTACAGGTTTTGCTGACTTGGCAGGTAAAAAATCTGCTAACAGTTTGACTAGTAACTGGGCAGATTTGGCGCGTGAAAACGGTGCGGAAGTTGTCGGTGTAGATGGATTTTCACAAGCGGTTGAATTGTTGAATACAAACCGTGTGGATGTGACCATCAATGACAACTTGGTTTACTTGGATTACCTCAAGCAACACGCAGATGCACCGATTAAGGTTGTGACCTTGACAGACGATGTTTCCACAACAGCCTTCCCAGTGGTTAAAGGAAATGAAGACCTAGTAAAAGAAATTGATGCAGCCTTGGCTGAATTGGCAAGCGAAGGTAAACTAGCTGAAATTTCAAATAAATACTTTGGCGAAGACGTATCGAAAGCCAAGTAAGCAGGAGAAAGTATGACAGATAGAGTATGGCAATTAGTGATTGACTCATTTTCGCAGATACTTGTTCCAGGATTGTTGGTGACCATTCCACTGACAATCCTGTCTTTTGCCTTTGGCTTATTGTTGGCAATTGGAACCGCCTTGGTACAGGTAGCCAATCTTCCAGTACTCAAACAACTGGCTCGTTTTTACATTTGGATTATCCGTGGAACCCCTCTCTTGGTTCAGCTCTATGTCATTTTTTATGGTCTACCAAGCTTGGGCCTAGTCATTGATGCCTTTCCATCGGCAGTCTTAGTGTTTTCTATTAACACAGGTGCCTATGCTGCGGAAACTATTCGGGCTTCTATCGAGTCCGTGCCTAAGGGGCAGTTGGAGGCTGGTTATTCTGTCGGGATGAGTTTTGCCCAGACCATGCGCCGTATTATTCTTCCCCAAGCCTTTCGAGTGGCCTTTCCACCTTTGTCCAATACTTTAATTGGTTTGGTCAAGGACACGTCACTAGCAGCCAACATTACAGTCTTGGAGATGTTTATGGCAACTCAGCAGATTGCGGCTAGAACCTACGAGCCTTTTATTCTTTACTGTGAAGTTGCCCTTATCTACCTACTCTTTTCAACCATTTTGACCAAACTGCAAGCCTTTGGTGAGAAGAAGCTGGCGGTTTATTAGGAGGTTCAGATGATTCAAGCAAGTGGAATAGAACTGGCCTTTCATGGTCAGCAGGTTTTAAAGGGGATTGATGTTCAGGTCAATCCTGGAGAGGTGGTTGTCATCTTGGGTCCATCTGGCTCAGGTAAAACGACCCTACTTCGTTCCTTGAACTTTTTGGAAAAAGCTGACGCGGGTCACTTGGTTTTCGGTGAGGACAGCTATGACTTGGCTAAGATTAGCCACAAGGAAATTGCTGCCATTCGCAAACGAACAGCCTTTGTTTTTCAAAACTACAATCTCTTTGCCAACAAGACTGCCCTGCAAAACGTGACGGAAGGTCTGATTGTGGCTCGGAAAGTAGCTAAGCAGGAGGCTGAAATAATTGGTAAGGCAGCCTTGGACAAGGTTGGCTTGTCGGACAAATATGATTTTTACCCAAGCCAGCTTTCAGGAGGTCAGCAGCAACGGGTTGGCATCGCTAGAGCCATTGCGACCAACCCAGAGGTTATTTACTTTGATGAACCAACCTCTGCTCTCGATCCCGAGTTAATCGGTGAGGTTCTGGCTGTCATGATGCAGCTGGCTAAGGAAGGCATGACCATGGTAGTAGTAACGCATGAAATGGGCTTTGCGCGTGCAGTGGCTGATCGGGTCATTTTTATGGATGGGGGGCAGATTATTGAAGAAGGCCGACCAGAAGATATTTTTGACCATCCAAAAGAAGAACGAACCAAGCAATTCTTGGCTCGCATTCAGAAAGAAGATATATAGAATGAAAACACTGGCTTTGCTGGTGTTTTTAAGTTCCTATATAATTCCTCTTTTTCTAGGAACTAATTCGATTTCTAAGCTAGAAAGACACATAAGTGACAAATAGTCCAAGAGTGAACACAAGCCTGTGTTTTATTTGGTCTTTTTGTTTGCGCTTTCAAGATTTATAATAAAACCATAAAAATCATTTCAAAAGGAGAATGAAAAATGGATTTTCTTCAAACCCCATTAAACTGGTTCTCGCAAAACATCTTGCAGAATCCAGCTTTCTTCGTAGGTCTTTTGGTATTGGTGGGCTATGCCCTCTTAAAGAAAAAGCCTCATGATGTCTTTGCAGGGTTTATCAAAGCAACGGTCGGCTACATGATCTTGAACGTAGCAGCTGGTGGCTTGGTAACAACCTTCCGTCCAATCTTGGCAGCCTTGAACCACAAGTTCCAAATTGATGCGGCAGTTATCGACCCTTACTTCGGTCTTGCAGCAGCAAACGGAAAAATCGCTGAAGAGTTTCCTGATTTCGTATCAGCAGCAACAACAGCCCTCTTGATCGGTTTCGGTGTCAACATCCTCTTGGTTGCACTTCGTAAGGTTACAAAAGTACGTACTCTGTTCATCACTGGACATATCATGGTACAACAAGCAGCAACAATCTCATTGATGGTGCTCTTCCTTATCCCAGGACTTCGTAACCAATTCGGTACAGCAGCTATCGGTATCATCTGTGGTATCTACTGGGCAGTCAGCTCAAATATGACTGTTGAAGCAACTCAACGCTTGACAGGCGGTGGTGGATTTGCCATCGGTCACCAACAACAATTTGCAATCTGGTTTGTAGATAAGATTGCTCCAAAACTTGGTAAAAAAGAAGAAAACTTGGACAACTTGAAGTTGCCTAGCTTCCTCAACATCTTCCACGATACAGTTGTTGCATCTGCAACCTTGATGTTGGTCTTCTTCGGTGTCATCTTGTTTATCTTGGGGCCAGAAATCATGGCAAACCCAGAAGTAATCACTTCAGGCACTCCATACAACCCAGCTAAACAAGCATTCTTCATGTACGTTGTACAAACAGCCTTCACTTTCTCAGTATATCTCTTCATCTTGATGCAGGGTGTACGTATGTTCGTAGCAGAATTGACAAATGCCTTCCAAGGTATCTCAAGCAAATTGCTTCCAGGCTCATTCCCAGCGGTGGACGTTGCAGCTTCTTACGGCTTCGGTTCATCTAACGCAGTTCTTTCAGGTTTTGCCTTCGGTTTGGTTGGTCAATTGATCACTATCGTTCTCTTGATTGTCTTCAAGAGCCCAATCCTTATCATCACTGGTTTCGTACCTGTATTCTTCGATAACGCAGCTATCGCAGTTTACGCTGACAAACGTGGTGGTTGGAAAGCAGCAGCAATCCTTTCCTTCCTCTCAGGTGTCCTTCAAGTAGCCCTTGGTGCAGTCTGCGTCGGCTTGCTTGAATTGAGCGGTGGTTACCACGGAAACATTGACTTCGAAATCCCATGGTTGCCATTCGGCTATGCCTTCAAATACCTTGGTATTGCTGGTTATGTTCTTGTCTGCCTCTTCTTGTTGGCTATCCCACAACTTCAATTTGCAAAAGCAAAAGATAAGGAAGCTTACTATCGCGGTGAGGCGCAAGCGGACTAACATCGTCATCCAGTTTATCTTTTATTACTTCGACGAAAGAGGAAACTCCGTTTCTGGATTTCCCACTTCAAACAATCTACAGATTATTTGAACTCGCTTTGCCGTACTCGGCAGGGGGGACTTGCTCCGCAAGTGTTATTTCCAACCTTATACAGCCATTAGACTGTATAAGCAGCCTGCATCTCGTTGCCTCGTACTAAAAGCAAACTGAAAGACGATAACTCTTCGTAAATCAACAGAACAAAACTTCGTTTATTACTTGGTTCATTAACAAAAACAACAAAATATATTTTATAAAAAACAAGGAGAAAATAAGATGGTTAAAGTATTAACAGCTTGTGGTAACGGCATGGGTTCATCCATGGTTATTAAGATGAAGGTTGAAAATGCTCTTCGTCAACTCGGTGTAACAGATTTCCAATCTGCTTCTTGCTCAGTAGGTGAAGCAAAAGGTTTGGCAGCAGGCTATGACATCGTCGTTGCTTCAAATCACTTGATTGCTGAATTGGAAGGTCGTACAAATGGTCATTTGGTTGGTCTTGACAACCTCATGGACGATAACGAAATCAAGACAAAACTTAGTCAAGTATTGTAATGGAAAAAGGGGGCGGGATTTCTTCCCATCCCCTTTCACATAGAAAGGAGAATATCATGAATTTACAAAAAGCATTTATTGAAAACAATTCTATCCGCTTGGGTTTGACAGCTGAAACTTGGCAGGAAGCTGTTCACTTGGCAGTTGAACCTTTGATTGAAAGCGGTGCCGCAACAGAAGAATACTACGATGCCATCATCGCTTCAACAGAAGAATATGGCCCTTACTATGTGCTCATGCCAGGTATGGCTATGCCTCATGCCCAGGCTGGTGTCGGTGTTTTGAAAGATTCCTTTGCTTTGATTACTCTGACAAAACCAGTAGCCTTTTCAGATGGTAAAGAGGTTTCTGTCCTATTGACCTTGGCTGCGACAGATCCAAAAATCCATACTTCAGTAGCCATTCCGCAAATCATCGCCCTCTTCGAATTGGAAAATTCAATCGAGCGTTTGATTGCCTGCAAAACTCCAGAAGAAGTATTGGCAATGGTTGAAGAGTCTAAAAACAGCCCTTACTTAGAAGGTTTAGACTTGGAAAGCTAATTTGGCGGTTAGAAATTGATATAGACAAAAATGAAAGGAATTGAAGGGGAATAGGAAGCTTTATCGGCCGTCTATTCACTCTTGGTAATAGTATTATGACAAAACATATCCCAAATTTACAGGTTGCCCTTGACCATTCAGACTTGCAAGGAGCAATTAAGGCTGCTGTGTCTGTTGGTCATGAAGTTGACGTGATTGAAGCAGGTACGGTTTGCTTGCTCCAAGTTGGTAGCGAATTGGTGGAAGTTCTTCGTAACCTCTTCCCAGACAAAATCATCGTTGCAGATACCAAGTGTGCGGATGCGGGTGGTACTGTAGCTAAAAATAATGCCGTTCGCGGTGCAGACTGGATGACTTGTATCTGTTCTGCGACCATTCCAACCATGGAAGCGGCTTTGAAGGCTATCAAGGAAGTGCGTGGCGACAAGGGTGAAATCCAAATCGAGCTTTACGGTGACTGGACTTATGAACAGGCTCAACTTTGGTTGGACGCAGGCATTTCCCAAGCGATTTACCACCAATCTCGTGACGCCCTCCTTGCTGGCGAAACTTGGGGCGAAAAAGACCTCAATAAAGTGAAAAAATTGGTTGAAATGGGCTTCCGTGTTTCTGTAACAGGTGGTCTTGATGTGGATACCCTCAAACTCTTCGAGGGTGTAGATGTCTTCACCTTTATCGCAGGTCGCGGTATTACAGAAGCAGCAGATCCAGCAGCTGCGGCGCGTGAATTCAAAGACGAAATCCGTCGTATCTGGGGGTAAGGCCTATGGCACGACCAATCGGAATATATGAAAAGGCAACGCCCAAGCACTTTACATGGAAAGAGCGTTTGGAGTTTGCCAAAGAATTAGGTTTCGACTTTGTGGAGATGTCGGTGGATGAGAGCGATGCTCGCTTGGCTCGTTTGGAATGGACCAAGGAAGAGCGTTTGGATTTGGTCAAGGCCATCTATGAAACAGGTGTCCGTATTCCGACCATTTGCTTCTCTGGTCACCGTCGTTATCCGCTTGGTTCCAATGATCCTGTTCTTGAAGCTAAGTCGCTAGAAACCATGAAACAGTGTATCGAACTAGCTCAGGACCTGGGTGTCCGTGTCATCCAGCTGGCTGGCTACGACGTTTACTATGAAGAAAAGTCGCCTGAAACTAGAGAACGTTTCATCAAGAATCTCCGCAAAGCTTGCGACTGGGCAGAACAGGCTCAGGTCATGTTGGCTATCGAGATTATGGATGATCCATTTATCAACTCCATTGAAAAATATCTAGCAGTTGAGAAGGAAATCGACTCACCATATCTCTTTGTTTATCCAGATACTGGAAACGTGTCTGCTTGGCACAATGACATTTATAGCGAATTTTACTTAGGTCATCGCTCTATTGCAGCCCTTCACCTCAAAGATACCTATGCTGTAACCGAGAACTCCAAAGGTCAATTCCGCGATGTACCATTCGGTCAGGGCTGTGTGGACTGGGAAAATATGTTTGCAGTCTTGAAAAAGACCAACTACCAAGGTCCATTCTTGATTGAAATGTGGTCAGAGAATTGTGAAACGGTTGAGGAAACACGTGCAGCCATTAAAGAAGCACAGGCTTTCCTCTATCCATTGATTGAGAAAGCGGGGTTGAACTAATGCCAAAAGATTTACAGGAAATGCGCCAACGGGTCTATGAAGCCAACATCGCCCTACCTGCTCACGGACTTGTGAAGTTTACCTGGGGAAATGTATCAGAAGTCTGCCGTGAACTTGGTCGCATTGTTATCAAGCCTTCTGGTGTGGATTATGAAAAATTGTCACCAGAAAACATGGTGGTGACTGACTTGGATGGAAATGTGGTAGAAGGTGATCTCAATCCTTCTTCTGACTTGGCGACCCACGTTGCCCTCTACAAGGCTTGGCCAAATGTACACGCTGTTGTGCATACACATTCGACAGAGGCAGTTGGTTGGGCTCAGGCTGGTCGTGACATTCCATTTTATGGAACAACGCACGCAGACTATTTCTACGGTCCAGTACCGTGCGCTCGTTCCTTAACGGCTGAAGAGGTGAATACTGCCTATGAAAAGGAAACAGGCTCAGTCATTATTGAGGAATTTGAGCGCCGTGGAATCGATCCAGTTGCTGTACCAGGAATTGTTGTCCGCAATCACGGTCCGTTCACTTGGGGCAAGGATCCTGCCCAGGCAGTTTACCACAGTGTTGTCCTAGAAGAAGTGGCTCGGATGAACCGATACACCGAACAAATCAATCCACGGGTGGAACCAGCACCAAGCTATATCATGGACAAGCACTATCTCCGTAAGCACGGTCCAAATGCCTACTACGGACAAAAAGGTGATGAACACTAAGCTTTGTTTCTAGCCAAAAACGATTAGAAGAATGAGAGGGAGTGGGAAAGAACTTGACCGATCATAGAAGAGTTCGTCAACAAGCCCTAATTTTAAGTTGTTGAGCTAAAACGGTCTATTCCCAGACCGTTTTAGTCCCAGCCCCGCATACCTCCAAAGGTTCGGGGAACCTTTGGAGGTTGGAGATGAAGCGAACTTGTTTGCTACAAAAAAGGTTCGGGGAACCTTTGGAGGTTGGAAATAAAGCGAACTTGTTTGCTACAAAAAAGGTTTGGGGAACCTTTGGAGGTTGGAAATGAAGCGAACTTGTTTGCTACAAAAGAGGTTCGGAGAACTGGAAATAAAGCGAGCACGTTCGCATCAGTGGTAGAGGTCAGATTTGGAGTGTAAACGCGAATTAAGGATATTTACTTTGCAAATCTTATCTCCAACCTTTAACAGTCCACTGGACTGTTAAACCCAATCAACCACTGCGCTGATATTTTGGCGCAAACTTTGAGAAGTGTTGCTGGGCTTGGGTCCAGCCTCTTTTTTTGAAAGGAGAGGACATGAGAAAGTTTTTACAAGATAGTCTGACAGAGGTTGCCTACTATCTGGAGTTGATTTTATCAGCCATTTTAGGATTAGCCCTACTAGCACTGTCAGGTTTGTTGTTGGCGGATTTAGTTGGTTCACTGACGGGTGGTATTCAAGCGGATAACTTTATCCAGAGTTTTTTAAGCAAGGCTATGACCTTGGCAGTCGGGGTCGAATTCATCAAAATGCTCTGCAAACAATCCCCTAGTACTGTCATCGAGGTGCTCTTGGTTGCTATTGCCCGTCAATTGATTGTGGAACATGGGTCTAGTATGGATTACCTGATTGGTATTGTGTCGGTTGCCATCTTATTTGCAGTGAGAAAATACCTCTTTACCCAGTTTGATGATTCTAACAACATCATCATGCGGGCCAGCCAGAAGGTCAGGGTTGCTAATATCATTGCACGGGTAAAAATTCCTAGCGAGGGAACTGAAACCTTGCGAGATTTTGTTACTCGTAAGTTGAAAGAAGAAGAAAAGACCATTGCTATTGGTGCCTGTGTCTATCTGAAAAATGTGGCTCTACGGATTGACAATATGCATGGGGATTTGATTACACGGGTGGAGATTATCAAGAGTATCTACTAAGCTATTTAGGTGGGGTCGGCAATTTTGAATGAAGATGCACGAATACGTTCAGTTTTTATAATTATTAGAAATTGGTGCATAAATGTGTTAAGATAGAGAAAGAGAGGAGGGAAAAACGGTGTTACTAGATAAAAGCAGTTGTGCCTTATTGCGTCATTTGATTGGTATCCAAGAGCCAGAAACCATTATGGCTATTTCCAAGGAATTGCAACAATCGCGTAGAAAAATCTACTACCACTTGGAAAAAATCAATGCATCTTTACCAAAAGGTATTGAAGCTCTGGAAAGTTTGCCTCGGATAGGCATTCGCTTGTCCGAAGAGCAAAAGCAAGCCTGTCGCCAACTCTTAGATTCCATTGATTCCTATAGCTACATTATGAATATGGATGAACGTATTCAATTGATGATGGTCTACATTTGTATCACACCCGAACGGGTAACCATTGAAAAGCTTATGGAACTGACAGAGGTTTCTCGTAACACAGTCTTGAATGACCTCAATGAAATTCGATCGCAACTGACACAGGAGCAATATAAGATGACCCTCTATGTGTCCAAGAGCCAAGGCTATAGCTTAGTTTGCCATCCCTTGAACAAAATCCAGTATGTCCATTCTCTACTCTATAGCATTTTTTCAGATGCCAACAAGGGCTTTCTTCAAGTCCTTGAAGAGAAATTATCGGATTTAGTTGGTTATCAAATTCTCTTCTCAGAAGAAATGGCTCGTTTTTGGCAGAAACAGGTACCTGGTTTAGAGAAGAAATTAGGGAAGAAAATCAACCGCTATGAGATTGAGTTTATGCTTAAGGTTCTCCCCTTTCTCTTACTCAGCTATCGCAATATGGAGTTGGATGAGTTGGAAGAACGCGCCATTCTCAAGGAATTTGAACAGGTTCGAGAACGGATTGAGTACCTGGTGGCGCAAGATTTTAAGGAGGCACTGTGGTCTAGTTTTGATTTGGAGCTAGATGATATTGAGGTTTCCTTGATTGCCATTTTGCTTCTATCCTATCGGAAGGATAGCGATGTGCATGTGACCAGTCAGGATTTTGCCGAATTAAAACGAGTGGTTGACCGGTTTATTCATCATTTTGAAGTGCATTCTTCCTTTGAATTGGAAAATCCAGAGGAGCTAGCTAGACATCTCTTGGCTCACTGTAAGGCCCTACTCTTCAGAAAGACCTATGGGATTTTATCAAAAAATCCAATGGTCAAGCAAATCCAGGAAAAATATAGTACCCTGTTTGCTGTCACCCAAATTTCCGGCAAGATATTAGAGGAGGAATGGGAGATTGAGCTGACAGATGAGGACATTGCCTATCTGACCATTCATCTAGGAGGGGCTATTCGCCGAAGTGGAACCCGCAAGGTACAGAGCCAAAACATCTATCTAATCTGTGATGAGGGAGTTTCTGTTCAACGCCTGCTCTATAGACAGTGCCAGCATCATTTGCCTGACAAGAAAATTGGAGCAGTTTTTACTACGGAGCAATTTAAAAGTGTTGAAGATTTGTTGGAAGTAGATTTCTTAATTACAACTAGTGAGGGTTTGGAAACGGATTTCCCACTGGTACGGGTCCATCCAATCTTGGATTTCGATGACGTACTCAATCTCACCCACTTTGCCAAATACCGTAGCCTGTCTGATGAGAAACAGGGATTTGCAGTAGAGTTAGATAAGCTCTTGGCTGGCTATTTATCAGATGGAAAGACAGTCCAAGAACTCAAAGGCAGACTGCAAAAGCTCATCAGTAATGAACTGCTGTCAAATGTATCTAGTCGCGACATTGAAACAGATTTGTACTGATTTTGCTTGCCTAAGCCTTAAAGTCCAAATGTGAACACAAGCCTGTGTTTTATTTGGTCTTTTTTTTGTGACCTTTTGCGCATATACTAGAAACATAGAAATACAATCAGCCTTATAGGAGGAATGAAAAATGGCTAAAGTTCAAGATATTACAAGAGAATCATGGATTCTTTCAACTTTCCCAGAGTGGGGAACTTGGCTTAATGAAGAAATTGAAGAAGAAGTAGTGCCAGAAGGCAACTTTGCTATGTGGTGGCTTGGTAACTGTGGTGTTTGGATTAAGACACCAGGTGGTGCGAACGTGGTCATGGACCTTTGGTCATCTCGCGGTAAGTCAACTAAAAAAGTAAAAGATATGGTTTGGGGTCACCAAATGGCTAACATGGCAGGTGTCCGTAAATTGCAACCAAACTTGCGTGTACAACCAATGGTTATCGATCCATTTGCCATCAATGAATTGGACTACTACCTGGTATCACATGTCCACAGCGACCACATGGACATCAGCACTGCAGCTGCTATCATCAACAATCCAAAATTGGACCACGTCAAATTTGTCGGTCCAGTTGAAAGTGGCGACATCTGGGAAAAATGGGGCGTTCCAGCTGACCGTATCATCCGTATCGCACCAGGTGATAGCTTTGAATTCAAAGACATCAAGGTACACGCTGTAGAATCCTTCGACCGTACTTGTTTGGTAACTCTTCCAATCGATGGCTACGAAGAAAACGGTGGCAAGCTAGCAGGTCTTCCTGTGACAGATGAACTCATGGCTCGCAAGGCAGTCAACTATGTCTTTGAAACACCTGGCGGAACCATCTACCACGGTGCAGACTCCCACTTCTCAAACTACTTTGCAAAACACGGCCGTGACTTCAACATTGACGTTGCTATTAACAACTACGGTGACAACCCAATCGGTATCCAAGACAAGATGACCTCAATCGACCTTCTCCGTATGGCAGAAAACTTGCGTGCTAAGGTAATCATCCCTGTTCACTATGACATCTGGTCTAACTTCATGGCGTCAACAGATGAAATCTTGCAGCTCTGGAAAATGCGTAAGGAACGCTTGCAATACGACTTCCATCCATTCATCTGGGAAGTTGGTGGCAAGTACACCTATCCACTTGACAAAGACCGCATTGAATACCATCACCCACGTGGCTTTGACGATTGCTTCTTGGAAGATTCAAACATTCAATTCAAGGCTTTGCTATAATAGATCACTCCGAGGGCGGGACGTAAGTCCTGCCTTTTGAAAATGACAAGCGAAAACGCTTTATGGTATAATAGAACTATGACTTTATTAAAGGAGAATAAGATGTCACAACTTTCAGTAAACGCAATTCGTTTCCTTGGTATCGATGCCATTGAAAAATCAAAATCAGGTCACCCAGGTGTTGTTATGGGTGCAGCTCCAATGGCTTACAGCCTCTTTACCAAAGAGCTCCGTATCAACCCAGCTCAACCAAACTGGATCAACCGCGACCGCTTTATCTTGTCAGCAGGACACGGCTCTATGTTGCTTTACGGACTTCTTCACCTTTCAGGTTTTGAAGATGTCAGCATGGACGAAATCAAAAACTTCCGTCAGTGGGGTTCAAAAACACCAGGTCACCCAGAATTTGGTCACACAGCTGGTGTTGATGCGACAACAGGTCCTCTTGGTCAAGGTATCTCAACTGCGACAGGTTTTGCTCAAGCTGAGCGTTTCCTAGCGGCTAAGTACAACCGTGATGGTTTCCCAATCTTCGACCACTATACATATGTAATCTGTGGCGATGGCGACTTGATGGAGGGTGTTTCTGCAGAAGCTGCTTCTTACGCTGGTCTTCAAAAATTAGAAAAACTCATTGTTCTTTATGATTCAAACGACATCAACTTGGATGGTGAAACAAAAGATTCCTTCACAGAAGATGTGCGCGCTCGCTACAATGCTTATGGCTGGCACACAGATATCGTAACAGACGGAACAGATGTGGATGCAATCTTTGCTGCTATTGAAAAAGCTAAGGCAGCAGGTAAGCCATCTCTTATCGAAATCAAGACTGTTATCGGTCACGGTTCACCAAACAAACAAGGTACAAACGCAGTCCATGGTGCGCCACTTGGGCCAGAGGAAGCAGAAGCAACTCGTAAGGCACTTGACTGGAACTACGCTCCATTTGAAATTCCAGCAGAAGTCTATGCGGACTTCAAGGCAAATGTAGCAGATCGTGGTGCAGCAGCTTACGATGCTTGGGTGAAATTAGTAGAAGACTACAAAGTAGCTCATCCAGAATTAGCAGCTGAAGTAACAGCTATCTTGGAAGGTCGCGATGTAGTAGAAGTGAAACCAGAAGACTTCCCAGTCTACGAAAATGGCTTCTCACAAGCAACTCGTAACTCATCACAAGATGCCCTCAACGCAGCAGCTAAGGTCTTGCCAACCTTCCTCGGTGGTTCAGCTGACTTGGCTCACTCAAATATGACCTACATCAAGGAAGATGGTTTGCAGGATGCAGCAAACCCACTCAACCGCAATATCCAGTTCGGTGTGCGTGAATTTGCTATGGGTACTATCTTGAACGGTATGGCAGCTCACGGTGGACTTCGTGTCTATGGTGGTACCTTCTTCGTCTTCTCAGACTATGTCAAAGCAGCAGTTCGTTTGTCAGCCCTTCAAGGTCTTCCTGTGACTTACGTCTTCACACACGACTCTATCGCAGTTGGTGAAGATGGACCAACTCACGAGCCAATCGAGCACTTGGCAGGACTTCGTGCTATGCCAAACCTCAACGTCTTCCGTCCAGCAGATGCGCGTGAAACACAGGCAGCTTGGTACTTGTCATTGATCAGCAAGTCAACACCATCAGCACTTGTCCTCACTCGTCAAAACTTGACCGTTGAAGAAGGTACTGACTTTGACAAGGTTGCCAAAGGTGCTTATGTGGTTTATGAAGCAGCAGGCTTTGATACAATCCTTCTTGCATCTGGTTCAGAAGTAAACTTGGCTGTCAAAGCTGCCAAAGAACTAGAAGCAGCTGGTACAAAAGTTCGTGTGGTTTCTGTGCCATCAACTGAGCTCTTCGATGCTCAAGACGCAGCTTACAAGGAAGAAATCCTTCCAAATGCTATCCGTCGTCGTTTGGCTATCGAAATGGGTGCAACTCAAAGCTGGTACAAGTATGTCGGCCTTGACGGTAAAGTCCTTGGTATCGACACATTCGGTGCATCAGCTCCAGCACAAACAGTTATCGACAACTATGGCTTCACTGTAGAAAACGTAGTGAAATTGGTTGGAGAATTGTAATAGAAACTGTACAGACAGCCCTTCGGGGCTGTTTTCTAGTTTCAAAATCTCTCTCTTAACAATCTGTGCATTTTTGTATAACATATAAGGACAGTAAAAGGAATATAGAATAAAGTGTTCCAGGTTTTGCTATTACTTTATACAGCACTCCTATCTAGACTGATTTATAGGACGGTTCAAATAGCTTGTAAATTGTTAATTAGTCCTTGACAATAAAATAATAATATATTATAATACCTTTTGAACGATCAATTGATCATTGCTCTCCCCCTACCTTCTCCAAGCGAGAAGGTATTTTTGATATTGGGAAAAAGTTTCAGGTTTAGACGCTATTTCTGTTATAATAATCCTATGAACTATACACAAGAAGAAAAAGAATATTTTATGAACCAGGCTTTGACTGAAGCCAAAAAATCGCTGGAGAAGGATGAAATTCCCATTGGCTGTGTCATTGTCAAGGATGGACAGATTATTGGCCGTGGGCATAATGCCCGTGAGGAGCTTAATCAGGCTATTATGCATGCGGAGGTGATGGCTATTCAAGAGGCCAATCGAGTGGAGGGCAATTGGCGTTTGCTGGATACGACCCTCTTTGTGACCATTGAACCCTGTGTCATGTGTAGTGGTGCAATCGGCTTGGCCCGTATTCCTCATGTAGTTTACGGAGCTACTAATCAAAAGTTTGGGGCGGCAGGTAGCCTATACGACATTTTAACGGATGAGCGCCTCAATCACCGTGTGGAAGTGGAAACAGGGCTCTTGGAAGATTCTTGTGCCCAAATCATGCAGGACTTTTTTAGGCAGAGAAGAGAAAAACAAAAAGTAGAAAAAGAGGCCTTGAAAGCTCAGCAAGGGACAGTTTCGGATAGCTAGTTTGTAGTCCAAACTTGCACTTTCATTGATTTGTGTTATAATAATAAGTGGAGCAACATTCGTGCGTGAAGCGGGTCAGGGGAGGAATCCAGCAGCCCTAAGCGAAGTCGGGTGTGTGCTCTTTTTGCGTACAGTCTAAAACCCCTTTGAAATCAAGCTCTTCAGAGGGTTTTCATTGTCTAATTTTTAGAAATAGGGGCAAAATAAGGGCTACTGGCCTAGCGAGTACTTTTATCTCCGTCTGGGGACTGATTTTTGGAATTTTCTATTGATTTATAGGGAAAAAGGAGTAAAATAGACTTCCACTTAAGAAAACTTTTTGTTAGCTCTGCTATTCTACAGGGGAAAAGGAGGAAGGCCTATGTTTATATTTGCTTTTCCAGGTATGGGGAAAACGACCCTGGCCAAGAAATATGCTCATGTAGTCGATTTGGAGATGTCTGATATTAAGTATGATAATAGCAGCGTCAGACATTTGACCAAGGAAGAACGGAAATCCACTCCCCGTCCCATTAAAGATAAGAACTATAAAAATGTATATGTGAACAGGGCCCATGCCTTACACGAAGAGGGAAAGACGGTCCTGGTAGCCCTCAATTTTTTGGTCAGGATGGTACTGACGGTCATTGTTTCTCAGGGCATTCCTTTTCATATCTATATTCCCCATCCTCGTCTAAAAGCGGAGTACAAACAACGCTATATTCAACGAGGAAATAATAGTAAATTCATTTTTGAAGTGATGACTATTTGGTATCTCAGTTTGTTGCCGCTTTATTTACTGTCTAAGCTATGTCCAGAATTGATAACTGTGACACAAAGCGGGGAGTACTTGGAAGACTATTATGCAAGGGTAAATTACAAACAATTTTCAGAAAATAACATTCGCACAAGCACGGTTTTATGAAAATAAATGAAAATTGATAAATTCCTTGAAAAAAACATGATAAAGCGTTATCATATTATGGTACATAAATGGAGGAATGACATGACACATATTACATTTGATTATTCAAAAGTCTTGGGCCAATTTGTTGGTGCTCAAGAAGTAGACTATATGCAACCACAAGTAACGCTTGCTGACCAAATGCTCCGTCAAGGAACAGGTCCTGGTAGCGACTTTATCGGCTGGTTGGATTTACCAGAAAATTATGACAAAGAAGAATTTGCGCGTATCAAGGAAGCAGCAGCTAAGATCCAAAATGAAAGTGAAGTTTTGGTGGTTATCGGTATCGGTGGTTCGTATCTCGGTGCCAAAGCAGCTATTGATTTCTTGAGCAATGCTTTTGTTAACTTGCAAACTCGTGAAGAGCGTAAAGCTCCACAAATCCTTTACGCTGGAAACTCTATCTCATCAAGCTACCTTGCTGACTTGGTGGACTACGTTGCTGACAAGGACTTCTCAGTTAACGTGATTTCAAAATCAGGTACAACAACCGAGCCAGCTATTGCCTTCCGCGTCTTCAAAGAATTGCTTGTCAAGAAATACGGTCAAGAGGAAGCTAACAAGCGTATCTATGCGACAACTGACAAGGCAAAAGGTGCAGTTAAGGTTGAAGCGGACGCAAATGGTTGGGAAACTTTTGTAGTTCCAGATGATGTCGGCGGCCGTTTCTCTGTCTTGACAGCAGTTGGTCTTTTGCCAATCGCAGCAGCTGGTGCAGACATTGATGCCCTGATGGAAGGTGCAAACGCTGCTCGTAAGACTTACACATCAGATAAGATTGCTGAAAATGAGGCTTACCAATATGCAGCTGTTCGTAATATCCTTTACAGAAAAGGCTATGTAACAGAAATCTTGGCAAACTATGAGCCATCACTCCAATACTTCAGCGAATGGTGGAAACAATTGGCTGGTGAGTCAGAAGGTAAGGACCAAAAAGGTATCAACCCAACATCTGCTAACTTCTCAACAGACTTGCACTCACTTGGACAATTTATCCAAGAAGGAAACCGCAATATCTTTGAAACAGTAGTTCGTGTTGACAAACCAAGAAAAAATATCCTCATTCCTGACATGGCAGAAGATCTTGACGGTCTTGGCTACTTGCAAGGTAAGGACGTTGACTTTGTAAACAAAAAAGCAACGGACGGCGTACTTCTTGCCCACACAGATGGTGGCGTACCAAACATGTTTGTCACTCTTCCACAACAAGATGAGTTCACACTTGGTTACACCTTCTACTTCTTCGAGTTGGCAATTGCGATCTCTGGTTACCTCAATGCCATCAACCCATTTGACCAACCAGGTGTAGAAGCCTACAAGAAAAATATGTTCGCTCTTCTTGGCAAACCAGGATTTGAAGAACTCGGTGCAGAATTGAATGCACGTTTGTAGGAAAACCAAACTGACCGGAAACGGTCGGTTTTTCTTTCCTTTAGAAATATGGTAGAATATTCTCTATGAAAACGGAATTTTTTGTAGTAGGAGATGTTCATGGTAAGTTTGAACTCCTGCTTGATATTTTAAAGAAATGGAACGAGAAGCGACAACAGTTGATTTTTCTGGGTGACCTGATTGATCGCGGGGAAAATTCCAAAGCCTGTTTGGAGTTGGTTTGGCAATTGGTACGGGAAAAGGATGCGATTTGTTTAACGGGTAACCATGAACGGATGTTTCTGGCCTGGTTACGTGATCCGGTTGACTGCTATGACCATTACCGTCGGAACGGTGGTGATACAACGATTAACTCTCTTCTGGGACGGCCCTTGGATGCTCCTGTAGATGGATTAGTAGATGCTAATGCAGTGATGGAACAATATGAGGACCTGATTGATTTTGTCAAATCTTGTCCCTATCATGTGGAAACGGAAGGATATATCTTTGTCCATGCTGGTGTGGACTTGACTTTACCAGACTGGCGCGAAACCAGCAATCATGATAAAGTCTGGCTTAGAACTCCTTTCCATGAGGCTGAAAATACCACAGGGAAAATGATTGTCTTTGGGCATACCCCTGTTTATAACCTCTATCAAACAAAGCTCCGCATTAGCCAAATCTGGACCAGTTCAGATGGGAAAATGGGGATTGACGGTGGTGCTGTTTACGGTGGAGTTCTCCATGGAATTGTACTAGATGACACAGGTTTAGTTCAAGATTATATCGTTGGAGCTGTCAATCCGAGAAAAGAAATTGAGGATTAATATAATAGATGAAAATTAGGAGGTAAAACTTCTAATTTTTTTGTTTTTCATCATCAAATTTTCAGAAAATTTTGATATAATAGTAAAAATATTATTTTTAGATTGGAAACATTATGACTGCACAAAAAATGACTGCGCAAGAAATCATTGCTTTTATCGGTAATGCTGTGAAAAAGACCACTGTTAAAGTGACCTTTGAAGGAGAATTGGCAGGTCCTGTTCCTGCTGAAGTGACAAAGCTTGGCAATGTCCTCTTCGGTGACTGGAAGGACGTTGAGCCACTCTTGGCAAACTTGACTGAAAATGTGGACTACGTTGTAGAACAAGACGGCCGCAATTCAGCTGTGCCTTTGCTTGACAAACGTAACATTAACGCCCGTATCGAGCCAGGTGCCATTATTCGTGACCAAGTGACCATCGGCGACAATGCTGTTATCATGATGGGAGCGGTGATCAACATCGGTGCGGAAATCGGTCCAGGTACCATGATCGACATGGGTGCGATTTTGGGCGGACGTGCGACGGTTGGTAAGAACAGCCACATTGGTGCTGGTGCGGTCCTTGCGGGTGTCATCGAGCCAGCGTCTGCCGAGCCAGTTCGCGTTGGTGACAATGTCTTGGTCGGTGCCAATGCTGTTGTCATCGAGGGTGTGCAAATCGGTAGCGGCTCTGTTGTGGCAGCCGGTGCTATTGTAACTCAAGACGTCCCTGAAAACGTCGTGGTGGCAGGTGTACCAGCCCGCATCATCAAGGAAATCGACGCCCAAACCCAACAAAAAACAGCCTTGGAAGAGGCTTTGCGGACACTTTAAGAGGTAGCTATGCTAGATTTAATCGCGACACGCCGGGCCCTCCACCAGATTCCAGAGCTGGGCATGGAGGAGTTCAAGACCCACGCCTTTCTTATGGAAACGATTGAAGGTTTACTGCAAGATTGTACTTTTGCCCAAGTCCGCACTTGGAAGACTGGGATTTTGGTCTATCTGACAGGGACCGCTCCTGAAAAGACGGTTGGCTGGCGGGCGGATATTGACGGCCTACCGATCGTGGAGGAGACGGACCTGGACTTCAAGTCCCTCCACCCAGACAGGATGCACGCCTGTGGACATGATTTCCACATGACCATTGCCTTGGGGCTTTTGGAGAAAATGGCAGAGCAGCAACCGAGAAACAATCTGCTCTTCCTCTTTCAGCCTGCGGAGGAAAATCTAGCAGGAGGTATGCTCATGTATGAAGCGGGTGCTTTTGGGGATTGGTTGCCAGATGAATTTTATGGGCTCCATGTCCGACCAGACCTCAAAGTCGGTCAAATGGCCACCAACCGTGCGACCCTTTTTGCTGGGACCTGTGAAGTCAAGATACGGTTTACAGGAAAGGGTGGGCACGCAGCATTTCCCCATACGGCCAATGACGCCTTGGTGGCAGCTAGCTACTTTGTGACCCAGGTTCAGTCGGTGGTCAGCCGCAATGTCGACCCAATAGAGGGGGCTGTGGTCACCTTTGGCTCCATGCATGCTGGCACAACAAATAATGTCATTGCAGAAACGGCCTTCTTGCATGGCACCATTCGGGCTTTGACCCAGAGCATGAGTCTTCTGGTGCAAAAGCGGGTGCGGGAAGTGGCAGAAGGAATCGCCCTGTCCTTTGGAGTGGACCTGGACATCGAGCTCAATCCTAGCGGTTACTTGCCTGTGGAGAACAATCCCCAGCTGGCAGATGAACTGATGACCTATTTTGAACAGGTTGCTGGTGTGGAGATGATTGATTGTCCGCCTGCTATGACGGGTGAGGACTTTGGCTACCTGCTCAATAAGGTGCCGGGTGTTATGTTCTGGTTGGGTGTGGATACACCTTATCCCCTTCACAACCCTCGCCTCAGTCCCAAAGAGGAAGTGCTTCCTTTTGCTGTGGATAAGTTGAGTGATTTTTTGAAAATGAAAGCAAACTAGACTGGGTTTCCAGTCTTTTTCAGAATGAAAAGGAGTTTCTGTGGATAAAGCCAGTATTCGACGAGAAGCCTTGCAGAACTTGAAAGGCATGACTAGTAGTCAGAGAGCAAGATGGAGCCAGCAGCTGACGGAAAGGCTCCTTGCTTCTGCGGTCTATCAGAGCGCACAGTCGCTTGGGACCTACCTTTCCATGCCCCATGAGTTTGACACTTCTTACCTGATTGAGCAGGCTCAAAAGGATGGCAAGCAGATTTTCATCCCTAAGACCTATTCACAAGGGCGCATGGATTTTGTAGAATATAATCCTGATGATTTGGTGAAATCTAGGTTTGGAGTTTGGGAACCTGGGACTTATTCACAACCTGTGGATAAGTCTGTGATTAAGTTGGTCCATGTGCCCGGTTTAGCTTGGAACCATGCGGGTTTTCGAGTGGGCTATGGTGGTGGTTTTTATGATCGCTACCTAGTAGATTATCAGGGGAAAACGGCATCGACCTTGGCATACTTTCAAGTCTATGATTTCGAACCAGATCTATTTGATATTCCAGTAAAGGAGTTGTTGATTTTTGAAGAACTTTTTTGATAAGCGCTATCCTGTGACCAATGCCTTGTTGGCGGTTACGGCTCTTGTTTTTCTTTTGATACAGGTATTTCGATTTGGGCAGACGACGGCAGCTTATACAATTTTTGAGTTTGGTGGCATGTATGGCCAAGTGGTACGTTATGATCCAACTCAGTTGTGGCGCTTGATTTCCCCCATCTTTGTCCACATTGGCTGGGAACATTTTATCTTTAATAGCATCACCTTGCTTGGTTTGGGTTATCAATTAGAAGGACTGTTTGGAGCACGGCGCTTCTTCCTGCTGTATATCTTGTCTGGGATAATAGGAAATCTCTTCGTACTCTTCTTTACACCAGATGTAGTTGGTGCAGGTGCATCGACCTCGCTCTTTGGTCTTTTTGCTGCCATGGCACTCTTGAGGAAATTCAGTCGTAGTCCCTATCTGCAAGTTCTTGGTCAACGCTATATGGTCCTTTTGGGATTGAACTTGGTATTGGGACTTTTTAATCCAACCATCAGCATGGCAGGGCATATTGGAGGAGCTATTGGAGGTTGTTTGGTTGTGATGTTCCTTCCGCCTCTTATGGAAAAAAATCTCTTTACAGGAAAACAGATTTTCTACAGTTTCATTGGTTATTGGGGCTTGATTGCCGTGCTATTAGGTATATTTTATGTGATATAAGAAAAAACTAGCGGTTGCTAGTTTTTTACTTTTCTTCTTCAGTTTGGAATTGTTTAGCAAGGTCGATGATGTAGTCTTTCACATCATCTTTGACTTGTGGGTGGGTCAAGGCGTAGTCAATCGATGTTTTCATAAAGCCAAATTTATCTCCGACATCGTAGCGTTTTCCCGTGAATTCACGAGCAAATACACGCTGGGTTTTGTTGAGGGTGTCAATGGCATCTGTCAACTGAATTTCGTTGCCTGCACCTGGTTCTTGATTTTCTAATATTTTGAAGATTTCAGGAGTTAGCAAGTAGCGCCCGATAATGGCCAAATCAGACGGTGCATCTTCTGGTTTTGGTTTTTCCACAAAGGTTTCCACACTGTATAGGCCGTTGATACCTTCTCCATGCGGGGCAATGACACCGTATGAAGAAACTTCCTCATGAGGGACTGGCATAACTGCAAGTGTTGACGCATGGGTCGCTTCGTAGTCCTCAATCAGTTGTTTAGTGATTGGTTTAACGGTATCGTCTGTGATATCCATGAGGTCATCGCCCAACATAACAACGAACGGCTCGTTTCCAACAAAGGCCTTGGCCTGCAAGACTGCGTCCCCCAACCCTTTGGGATAGCTTTGGCGAATGAAGTGTAGGCGAATGGCTGTCGCATCATCAACCAATTTCAAGAGATCATTTTTTCCTTTTTCTTTGAGGTTGTACTCCAATTCAAAGTTTGAGTCAAAGTGGTCTTCGATGGAACGTTTGGATTTATTGGTTACAACCAAGATATCCTCAATACCTGATTTAAGGGCTTCTTCAAAGATAAATTGAAGGGTTGGCTTATCCACAATCGGCAACATCTCTTTGGCAAGCGCCTTAGTAGCAGGTAGGAAACGAGTCCCTAATCCAGCTGCTGGGATGACAGCTTTTCTAACTTTTTTTGTCATCGTATCTCCTTTTTATTAAGACCATTCATTCTCGTGGCGGAATTCGCCGGACATGATATCTTTGATAGCGTCCTGAATACTAGCTCCTTGGTAAATGACGCTGTAGATGGCTTGAGTGATTGGCATATAAACGCCCAATTCTTGTGCTAATTCATAGGCTGCCTTGGTAGTAGAAATCCCTTCGATAACCATGCCCATGTTTGCTTCGATATCTTCCAGTTTTTCACCTTTACCAAGCAAATCACCAGCCCGCCAGTTGCGTGAGTGAACGGATGTACCGGTAACAATCAAGTCGCCGACACCAGACAGACCACTGTAGGTTAGGGGATTGGCTCCCATGGCAACTCCAAGGCGGGTAATCTCAGTTAAGCCACGGGCAATGATAGCTGCCTTGGCATTGTCACCGAATCCAAGACCATGAAGGGCTCCAGCACCAACAGCGATGATGTTTTTCAAAGCACCAGCTGTTTCTACCCCGATGACATCGTTGTTGGTGTAAAGTCGGAAGTAATGGTTGCTGAAGAGGTTTTGCACATAGCCAGCTGTTTCCAAGTCTTTTGAAGCTGCAGAAATCAAGGTCAAGTCACGGACGATGGTTTCTTCTGCATGGCTTGGTCCAGAAACCACAACGATTTCTGAACGGAGATCTGCAGGAATCTCTTCTTCCAAGACTTCAGATAAGCGTTTGTGGCTATCTGGTTCCAACCCTTTGGAAGCGTGCATGACAACAACCTTGTGTTTAAGGGCTTGAGCAACTTGTTTGGCAACCAGACGGGTCACCTTGGTTGGAACAACAAAGAGAACAGCGTCAACTCCGTCTAGTGTTTCTGTCAAATCCTTGTAGCCTTTAATATTCTCATCTAAGACAATATCTTTAAAGTAGCGGGTATTGGTATGCTGTTCATTGATTTCGTCAATCTGTTCGGGAATATTTCCCCAAATGCGGACAGTATGACCGTTATCGTTGAGAACCTGGGCCAGGGCAGTCCCCCATGAACCAGGTCCCAAGATAGCAATAGTTTGTTTGGTCATAGAAAATCCTTTCTAGTTGAGTTAATTTATTTACTATTATACCATAAGCAAAAAATAAAAGCTTGCAAGTCATGTCAAATATTACTTTGATAAAGAAAAATGCTTTCAGCAGGAAGTATGAAAACTGGCGCCATTTTCAGAAAATTGGAGATGAAATCATTGACAATAGTTCTTGAGAGAACTATAATAGTTCTCATGATAATTATTCTAGGAAAGGAGTTATCGTGGGACATACTATTGCAGATTTTCGGAACTTGCTCAATCAGATTGAACAAATCAGTGAAACTATTGCTAAAGAATACGATGTGGAGCACCTAGCTGGTCCACAGGGCTGGGCCTTGCGTTTCATCGCGGAGCGGTCAGGCCTTGAAACCTTTGTCAAAGATGTAGAAGTAGAATTGAAGATTTCCAAATCGGTTGCCAGCAACCTGGTCAAGCGAATGGAGAAAAATGGTTTTATTCAGGTCTTGCCTTCTCAACTAGACAAACGCTATAAGCAGCTAGTCTTGACAGAGAAAGGGCAGGGTAAGATCTGTCACCTGAAAGCCTTCCATGATGAAATGCACCATTCGCTTTTTTGGGGCATTCAAAAAGAGGACTTTGATTTGGTTAGACAAGTAGCCGATCAATTAAAAGAAAATATTCAACACTATAAGGAGAAGAAACATGTTTAAAGAAGCCATTTTACGCTATAAATGGTATGCCTTGGCCTGTCTTGCTTTGACGTCAGTTGTCGTCCTTACAACCCTCTTGCAGCCCAACTACTTAAAGGATGTCTTGGCAGCAGTCTTGGCCAATGACAAGGATGAGATTGTTCGTGTGGGCAAATTACTGCTGATTATTGCTGGAATTGGTCTTTTGGCAGGGCTTGTCAATACCATTTCAGCAGCTAAGATTTCTCAGGGAGTATCTGCGGATATTCGTGAGAAGACCTTTCGGAAGATCCAAAGCTTCTCTTATGCCAATATCGAAGAGTTTAACGCTGGGAACTTGGTTGTTCGGATGACTAACGATGTCAATCAGATCCAGAACCTTGTCATGATGCTCTTTACAGTGTTGATGCGGGTTCCGTTGCTGTTTGTCGGAGCCTTCATCATGGCAGTGCGGACCATGCCAGAACTCTGGTGGATGATTATTCTCATGGTGGTCTTGATTATGGCCATTATGGCAGTTGTCATGGGGCAGATGGGACCACGTTTTGGTAAATTCCAGTCCCTCATGGACAAGATGAACAGTATTGCCAAGGAAAACCTACGGGGAATTCGTGTGGTCAAATCCTTTGTTCAGGAGAAAAATCAATATGCTAAATTCAAGGAGGTATCCAACGAACTCTTGGACCTCAACCTTTTTATCGGCTACGGTTTTTCTATTTTGCAACCTCTGATGATGTTGATTGCCTACATGGCGATTTTTGCATCGCTCTACTTGGTGTCCGGGATGTTGGAAACCAACTTGGAGGCAGTTGGTGGCTTTACTTCCTTTATGAGCTACCTCATGCAAATCATGTTTGCCATTATCATGACTAGCTTTATGGGGATGCAGGCTTCTCGTGCTGCCATCTCTATTAAGCGGATCAGCGAGGTCTTGGATACGGAGCCTGCTATGACCTTCAAGGATGTGGCGGATGAAGAATTGACTGGTAAGATTGTCTTTGACAATGTTAGCTTTACCTACCCACACGATACGGAGCCGACTTTGAAAAATATCTCATTTGAGATTGAGCCTGGGCAGATGGTCGGTGTGGTTGGTGCAACAGGTGCGGGTAAATCCACACTTGCTCAGCTAATCCCACGTTTGTTTGACCCACAGGAAGGAACGGTATCCATTGGTGGTCGGGACTTGAAAGAAGTCAGCAAGAACACCCTGCGTGATACGGTATCGATTGTCTTGCAAAAGGCTATTCTCTTCTCGGGGACCATTGCAGACAACCTGCGTCAAGGGGCACCTGGTGCTGATTTGCAACGTTTGGAGCGGGCCGCAGGTATTGCCCAAGCAAAAGAATTTATCGACCGTTTGGATGATACCTATGAGAGCCAAGTAGAAGAACGTGGAAATAACTTCTCTGGTGGTCAGAAGCAGCGGATGTCCATTGCTCGTGGGGTGATTGGCGAGCCTAAGGTTTTGGTCTTGGATGACTCAACTTCTGCCCTGGATGCCAAGTCTGAGAAACTAGTCCAAGAGGCTCTCAACCATGATTTGAAGGGGACAACCACTGTCATTGTTGCCCAGAAGATTTCTTCTGTTGTCAAAGCTGATAAGATTTTGGTTCTTGACGAAGGTCGTCTGATCGGCCAAGGTCCCCACGCCGAGTTGGTAGCTACGAATGATGTCTACCGTGAAATCTACGAAACACAGAAAGGGAGGGAGGAATAGATGAAGACGTTACGTTTTTTCTGGTTTTATTTCAAACGCTATAAACTGTCCTTTGCTGTGATTTTTCTAGCCATTGTGACAGCGACCTACTTGCAGGTTAAGACGCCTGTTTTCCTTGGAAATGCCATTGCGGAGATGGGGAAAATTGGGCAGGCTTACTTTATGGCCAATCAAGCTGGTCAGGCTGACTTTCAGCCAGACATGGCTGATTTTAACGGGGTTATGCTCAATCTTTTCTTTGCCTATGCGGCGACGGTTGTGGCTTCCTTGATTTACACCCTCCTCTTCACGCGTATCGTGGCTCATTCGACCAACCGTATGCGTAAGGGCTTGTTTGGCAAGCTGGAACGTTTGACAGTTGCCTTCTTTGATAGCCACAAGGACGGGGACATTCTTTCTCGCTTTACCAGTGATTTGGACAATATCCAAAACGCTTTTAACCAGTCCTTGACCCAAGTGGTGACCAACATCGCCCTTTATATTGGTATGGTCATCATGATGTTCCGTCAGGATACTCGCTTGGCCTGGGTCACCATTGCTTCTACACCAGTTGCCTTGATTGCCTTGGTCCTTATCATCCGCCTATCACGGAAATATACGGATAAGCAACAGGCTGCGGTATCTAAGCTCAATGCCTACATGGACGAGAAAATTTCCGGACAAAAAGCGATTATTGTACAGGGTGTGCAGGAAGAGACGATTGATGGTTTCTTGGAACTCAATGAAGAAGTTCGCCGTACGACCTTCAAGGGACGCTTGTTTGGTGGTATTCTCTTTCCATTTATGAATGGGATGAGTTTGGTCAATACGGCCATTGTTATCTTTGCAGGCTCCAGCATTGTTCTCAATGATAGTTCGCTGGAAACAGCTGCTGCACTTGGTCTGGTAGTGACCTTTGTTCAGTATTCGCAACAGTATTACCAGCCAATCATGCAGGTTGCTGCCAGCTGGGCAGAATTGCAGCTAGCTTTCACAGGAGCTCATCGTATTCAGGAAATGTTTGATGAGCCTGAGGAGGTTCGCCCTCAAAACGCTCCGCTATTTACCGAATTAAAAGAAGGAGTTGAAATCAAGGACATCGACTTTGGCTACTTGCCAGGTCAGAGGGTCTTGGACAAGGTGTCTATCTCTGCTCCTAAGGGCAAAATGGTGGCAGTCGTTGGTCCGACGGGGTCTGGTAAGACTACCATTATGAACTTGATCAACCGCTTCTATGATGTTAACGGTGGTAGCGTGGCCTTTGATGGTCGTGATATTCGGGAATATGACTTGGACAGCTTGCGGGATAAGGTCGGCATTGTCTTGCAGGAGTCGGTTCTTTTCTCAGGTACTATTGCGGACAATATCCGCTTTGGTGATGAAAGCATTTCGCAAGAAATGGTGGAAACCGCAGCTCGTGCCACTCATATCCACGACTTCATCATGAGCTTGCCAGAGGGCTATGAAACCTTTGTGACCGATGATGAGAATGTCTTCTCAACAGGTCAGAAACAGTTGATTTCCATTGCCCGTACGCTTTTGACAGATCCACAAGTCTTGATTTTGGACGAAGCAACGTCAAACGTTGATACCGTAACGGAAGCCAAAATCCAGAAAGCTATGGAGGCTATTATCGCAGGACGGACCAGCTTCGTCATTGCCCACCGCCTCAAAACCATTCTCAATGCGGACGAAATCATCGTCCTCAAAGACGGAAAAGTGATTGAGCAGGGCAACCACAGCCAGCTCCTCAAGCTCAATGGCTTCTACGCCGAACTCTACCATAACCAGTTTGTGTTTGAATAAAGAAAAAGGTCTCAACAGGCCTTTTTTGTTTCTGACTTTTCCAGTCTTGACATCAGCCTGGCGACAGATTATACTGAAATAAACTTATATTTTGAAGGAGCTACTCATGACCCAATTAGAAATATTTGATACGATTGTAGGCATCATGCAGGAAGATTCGTCTACTAAAAAGGACAAAAAGGGGGCAGATCCGACTCCTTATCGTGACCAGTTACTGACAGACTTGCCCAAAGAAGACTTTATCTATCTGGTTCGGACTTACTTAGCTAGCTTTGGTGTGCTGGGTCATATCTGGTACCATTCCCCTGCCGCACCAAGATTGGGTGCCTTCCTGCGTCGGCATGAAGATTCCCTCTATGTGCTAGACAGTGATAGTGGCAACGGTCTTGAGGTGGGCGACCGCATTATCGCCATAGGTGGTCAACCTCTTGACCAAGTTTATCAGGAGCACCAAGCCTTTTTTGTCAGTCCGACGCCTGAGCGACAGTACATGGAGTGGGCTTATTTGGTCAAAAAAGCAGAGAAGGTCAGTCTTTTTCGTAATGGTCAGTTCTTGCAAGTAGAGATTGGAGATTGTCAAGATTCAGCAGAGCAGGAAGCATTTGCTTGGAACTGGCTAGACGACCATACTCTCTATATGAAAATGGAGAACTTTTATGACGAAGAGAAAATTGGACAGCTCTATACCCAGATAGAGCCTCTGTTGCACATGGTAAAAAACTTGATTATTGATGTCCGTGTCAACAGTGGTGGCAGTGATTCACTCTATTGGCCCTTGCTCAAATATGCCTTGCCAGCAGGGAAATCCTACGATGATATGGTGACGGATGAGGCAGGCATGGAGATTCTCTATACACCGACAAATGTTGCTCACCGACGTAAGTTGTTTGAGCAGGATTTGCGGGATCCTCATCTTTCAGCAGAAAGTCGAGCCTTTACAGAAAGTTTGTTGGCAGACTTGGAAGTACATCAGGGTGCTGGCTTTGTCTGTGCAGATGACGAGGAAGATTACTTGGCAGAATATAGAGGACTTGAAGGTGGACCGAATAAGATTTATATCCTGTCAGATGTTCGTTGTGCCTCTTCAGGAGATAATTTTGTCCAAACCTTTAAACCACTTCCAAAAGTCACAGTGGTTGGGCGGGCGACCTTGGGTATCTTAGATTATTCCAACTGCTGTTTTGCAGAATTTGGCGACGATTACCTGATGTATCCGACCTCACGCAGTTTGGAAATTGACAAGGGAAATGGGATGACAGATAGAGGCGTTGAGCCAGATATTTACATTCCCTGGACACCTGAGCATTTGGAAAGAGATGTAGACTTGGACTATGTTTTGAAACTAATTCAAACCAGCGAGATCTTCTAGTTTACTAGTAGGTCTTTGCTTTACCCTGTATTTCCTGTATAATAGACCTATGAAAAGACAGAGCCTTCGAGTTGAATTGTTTCCCCTGAAAAAAGAAGAAATCCTTGCCTACTTAGATGACAAGGGGATTTTGGTAAATGATTATTTCAAGACCTACCTAGCCCAGTCTGCATATCAAGTAGTGGAGGAGCAGCAAGAGTGCTTGGTTGAGATTGTCAGCCTGGTTGATATGGGGTTTGATAGGGAAGCAACTGCTCCTCAGATAGAGGAGAGAGCCGTGGAGATGGGTTATCAACTACCACCAGCTCATCTGGGAGTTTATCTTCGCCTGACCTTGTTGGAACAGGAAGTCAGCCAGAATACCGTACTCTCCCAAGGAAAATCACCAGACGGAGCCATTTGCCTGCTGTCGCCTCAGTTGGAAGAAGAATTCACCTTCCCACGCAGTGTCTATATTCGCAAGGTTGACCAAGACTTGTGGCTACGTGCAGCCCGCTTTGATGACGAGTATGCCTTCCCCTTAACAACACTTTTTGCATTTGTGACGAAAAATGCGAATGAATACAATGAATAAAAAAAGAACATGATATAAGGAGTTTTAATGAAAATCCGCGGATTCGAACTGGTCAGCCAGTTTACTGATGAAAATTTATTGCCAAAACGTGAGACCGCTCATGCAGCAGGTTACGACCTGAAGGCTGCAGAAACCGTCAGCTTGGAGCCAGGTGAGATTAAGCTGGTGCCAACGGGTGTCAAGGCCTATATGCAGGCCAACGAGGTCCTCTATCTCTACGACCGCTCGTCCAATCCTCGCAAGAAGGGGCTGGTTTTGATTAACTCAGTTGGAGTTATCGACGGCGACTACTACGGCAATCCAGCCAACGAAGGCCACATCTTTGCCCAGATGCGAAACATCACAGAAGAAATCGTGGTGGTGGAAGCTGGGGAGCGAATTGTGCAGGCTGTTTTTGCCCCCTTCCTTTTGGCTGACGGCGACCAGGCCGATGGCGTTCGGACAGGTGGATTTGGCTCGACTGGGAAGTAGGAGGACATCATCATCGCTAAGAAAAAAACAACCTTTGTCTGTCAATCCTGCGAGTACCACTCGCCCAAGTATCTGGGCCGTTGCCCCAACTGTGGCTCCTGGTCTTCCTTTGTCGAGGAAGTGGAAGTCGCTGAAGTCAAGAACGAGCGGGTCAGTCTGACAGGTGAGAAGACCCGCCCTATGAAGCTCAATGAAGTGTCGTCCATTCAAGTGGCCCGCACCAAGACCAACATGGAGGAGTTTAACCGCGTCCTCGGTGGTGGAGTGGTGCCGGGCAGTCTAGTTCTCATTGGAGGCGATCCAGGGATTGGGAAGTCCACCCTGCTCCTGCAAGTATCGACCCAACTTTCGACTATTGGCACCGTCCTCTACGTGTCGGGTGAGGAGTCTGCACAGCAGATTAAGCTTCGTGCCGAGCGTTTGGGCGACATTGACAGCGAGTTCTATCTCTATGCGGAGACCAATATGCAGAGCATTCGGACCGAGATTGAGAAAATCAAGCCAGATTTCCTAATTATCGACTCTATCCAAACCATCATGAGCCCTGACATCTCCAGCGTGCAAGGCTCTGTCAGTCAGGTCCGTGAAGTGACCAATGAGCTCATGCAGATTGCCAAGACCAACAATATCGCAACCTTTATCGTCGGCCACATGACCAAGGAAGGAACCCTGGCTGGACCTAGGACCCTGGAGCACATGGTGGACACCGTTCTTTATTTTGAGGGCGAGCGGCAGCACACCTTTCGTATCTTGCGGGCGGTCAAAAACCGCTTCGGCTCTACCAATGAAATCGGCATTTTTGAAATGCAGTCGCAGGGCTTGGTCGAAGTTCTCAATCCAAGTGAGGTCTTTCTGGAAGAGCGTCTGGACGGGGCGACAGGCTCTGCTATTGTCGTGACCATGGAGGGCACCCGCCCTATCCTTGCCGAAGTACAGGCTCTGGTGACCCCGACCATGTTTGGCAATGCCAAGCGGACTACGACAGGCTTGGATTTCAACCGTGCTAGCTTGATTATGGCGGTTTTGGAAAAACGGGCAGGCCTGCTCCTCCAAAACCAAGATGCCTACCTCAAGTCAGCAGGCGGTGTCAAACTGGATGAGCCAGCTATTGACCTGGCAGTCGCAGTTGCCCTTGCCTCCAGTTACAAGGACAAGCCAACCAACCCACAAGAGTGCTTTATAGGCGAAATAGGTCTGACAGGGGAAATCCGCCGCGTCAATCGGATTGAACAACGGATTAACGAAGCCGCCAAATTGGGCTTTACTAAGGTCTATGCCCCTAAAAATTCCCTGACAGGAATCAAGGTACCAAAGGAAATCACTGTTGTCGGCGTGACAACCATTGGCGAAGTCTTGCAGAAAGTATTCAACTGATAAAATCATTCGGGAGTGACAGCTAGTCGCTCCTCTTTTTGCGACAAATGGTCGGGAATGTGATAAGCTAGGTCTAACCTATTTCTGAAAAATTCAGAAATTCTCATCAGACAAGGAGGTCCTATGTCTTATTTTCAAAACTTTATGAAGGCCAACAAGGCCTATGTTGACCTGCATGGTACCTATCACCTGCCGCTTAAGCCCAAGACCAAGGTGGCTATCGTGACCTGCATGGACTCACGACTTCACGTTGCTCAGGCTTTGGGCTTGGCTCTGGGTGATGCCCACATTCTGCGGAATGCAGGTGGGCGCGTGACGGAGGACATGATTCGTTCGCTAGTCATTTCCCAGCAGCAACTTGGTACGCGGGAAATCGTGGTGCTCCACCATACAGACTGCGGTGCCCAGACCTTTACCAATGAAGAATTTGCGGTCCAACTCAGGCGGGATTTGGGAGTGGATGTGGCTGGTCAGGACTTTCTTCCTTTTACAGACATTGAAGAAAGCGTTCGTGAGGATATTACTCTCTTGAAGCAATCTCCGCTCATCCCTGACGACGTTGAAATTTCTGGTGCGGTTTATGATGTGGATACGGGCCGTATGACAGAGGTTATATGATGACAGGAGGAATCTAATTGTTTGGATTCCTTTATTTTTTTACAAAGATACTTGACAGGGTTTAGTTTAAGTTGTAGAATTGTGTTATAGAAACAATACAAAAGGAGTTAATAATGATTTGGTTTGTTTTAGCTTGTTTTTGGTTTATTATAGCAATCCTGTGGTTAACAGGTACATTTCGTAAAAAATAGGAGGCAACTATGTCAGACAATCGTATGAAATACACAATCGACAGCAATATGCAATTTCCTTTGGTGGAAATCGCCTTGGAAGCTGGGGAATCAGCTTATATTCAACAAGGAAGCATGGTCTACCATACGCCGAGTGTGACCTTGAATACCAAGCTTAATGCCCGTGGAGGCTCTGGTTTTGGTAAATTGATGGGAGCCATCGGTCGGTCAATGGTATCAGGCGAATCTATGTTTATCACGCAAGCCATTTCCAATAGTGACGATGGAAAAATTGCACTTGCGCCTTCAACGCCAGGTCAGGTCATTGCCTTGGAACTTGGGGCAGAACAATACCGTCTTAATGATGGCGCATTTCTTGCCCTTGATGGTTCAGCTCAGTATAAGATGGAACGCCAAAGTGTTGGTCGTGCCTTCTTTGGTGGTCAGGGTGGCCTCTTTGTTATGACGACTGAGGGTAAGGGTACCCTCTTGGCAAATGCTTTCGGGTCGATTAAGAAGATTGAATTGGATGGCGGGAGTATTACCATTGATAATGCCCATGTGGTAGCTTGGAGCCGTGACCTCAACTACGATATTCATATGGAAAATGGTTTCCTACAATCCATTGGTACTGGCGAAGGGATTGTTAATACCTTCTCGGGCTATGGGGAAATCTATGTACAAAGCTTGAATATTGAAACCTTTGCTCAAGTTATCGGTAGCCATATCGTAACAGGTGGGGATGGTGGAGGAGGTAGTACATCTCTCCTTGATGCGATTTTTTAAGACTCAACCAGCTACGGCTGGTTTTTTGAGTGTCCAATTATACCACTTACTGGCATTTTTTGACCACTTGCTGAAATGCCCTTGCAAAATTCGAGTAAGTTGATATAATAAAACCAGAAAAAGCAAAGGAGGTCGTATGAAAGTTCGGATTGAATTAGATGATAGCTTAGAGCAAGTCGAAGTGATTATCAGAAGTAGCCAACTAGGACCAGAGTTGGAACGCATCCAGCAGGCTTTGCAACAGGTTAGCCGTCCCTCGCTTGTCTTTTACAAAGGAACTAGTGAATATTTCTTGAAACTAGAAGACCTGCTCTTTTTTGAAACGGATGGAACCAAGATGATGGGGCATACCAGGGATGATGCCTATGAAGTCAAGATGAAACTCTATGAACTGGAAGACTGCCTCCCTGCTTATTTTTGTCGGGTTTCCAAGTCAACCATTGCAAATAGCAAGGCTGTTTATTCGCTGGACAAATCCTTTTCAGGAACTAGTCGGATTTCCTTCTATCAGACTCACAAGGAAGTCCACGTGTCGCGGCATTATTATCATTTATTAAAAGAAAAGTTACGAGAAGTGAGGTAGAAAAATGAAAAAAAATGGTTTAGGAATTGCCCTGCTGGTCTTGGCAGGCTTGGTCTTGTTTCAAGACTACTTGCCGGCTATTGAGCTTCCTCTTTGGAAATTGGCACTGGTAGTCGGTTGGAGTTATCTTCTCCTAAAAGCAATAATTAGAAGACAGTTAGTTACAAGCTTTGTGTGGGGAACTTTGGTCTTTATTATTTTGAACAACCACTTTGACTGGGTGGACATCGATACTTGGACACTGATTGTGGGTGCAGGCCTAGCCTGTGCGGGTTTGCAGCTCTTATTCAAGCCCAAGAGACCAGATGTGAGCAGTACCGGAGTGATTGGCGATAAGGGTCGGGAAATAGCTTTTGGCTCCTCTACTCGCTACATTCATGAGGAAAATTTTACCTACGATAGTGTGGAAGTGGCCTTTGGCTCCAGTATGGTTTATTTTGATCAGGCGATTATTCTGGGAGATAAGGCTGAATTTCATATAGATGCAGCTTTCTCATCAGTTAATCTTTATCTGCCGGCAAATTGGCAGGCGGTCGTGGAGCTAGATAGTTCCATGTCTGCTGTCAATAACTATGCAACTGGTATAGGAGAAAAGATGCTGCATATCACAGGAGATATGGCCTTCTCCACTTTGAATATCTATTACACCTAGAGTGAACAGAGAGCAGTCTATTCAGGCTCCTCTGCAGGTTGAAGAGTCAGAATATTCTGAAAACCACTCAAAAGAAAGGGATTATCATGAAAAAGATTTTGAAAAATGCTACCTACCTATGGGTACTGACTGCGGATATGTTGTCCAATTTTGGCGATGTGGTCTATTATTTGGCCTTGATGAACTATGTTTTGCTGGTGCCCAACAGCCGTCTGGCTCTGGCAATCGTGACCTTCTCGGAAATCTTCCCTAGCTTTATGGGACTCTTTACAGGCTATCTGGCAGATAAGACGGTCAACAAAATCAGCACTATCAAGCTGACCCTACTCTTTCGTGTTCTTCTCTACCTCATCCTCGGCTTCTGCATGGGCTTTGAGCCAGCTCTCTGGATTGTCGTGGTGGCTGCAACTTTCAATGTCTTTGCAGACTTCGCTGGCTTCTATGAAAACGGCCTCTATACACCTCTGGGATTGCGCGTAGCGCCCAAGGAAGAGCGGGAGCAGTACTCGGCCTTTCGCCAGACCGTGACCAGCCTTCTCAACATCGCCTTTCAGGCCCTCTCTGCCCTCTTGGTCGGCCTCCTCTCCTACCAAAACCTGGCCTTTCTCAACGCCGGCACCTTTTTAGCCGCCCTCCTCATCATGCAACTGCTGACGCCAGCCTTTCGCAAGCTCCTGACGGAGCAGCCTTTGAAAATAGCAGAGCAGCCGAGCCAGACTGAGCAAAAAACCAAGGGACCAGGCATTCTAGCTTCTTTCAAGCAAGCAATCGTGGAGCTGCGTAAGATTCCCGAGTTCCGTCTGGTCCTGATTACCAGCCCTCTTATCAATGCCTGCGGAGCCATCCTTTATCCTATTCTGGTCCTGCTGATTAGCGAAGACCCAGGCCTCGTCTTCCTTAATGTTGAAACAACCCTTGCCCTGACCATTCTGATCTTCTTTGTCGGCAATATTCTGGGTTCGACCTTGGTCTTTAGCCTCTTCAAAAAGACCAGCATGGTGACGCTTGAAGTGGCAGCCACTTTCTCTCTACTTGGCGTGTTTGTCGGAATGTTGCTACATCAACTGCCAATTATTTTCTTCTTCCTTACTACAATGGGAATTAGCTTTGGTGCCAGCGGTCCTAAGTTTAATGCCAAGTTTGTCAATTCTATGCCAGAGGAGCAACTGGCAACTATCGGCGGTGCAGTATCGACCTACTTTATGCTGGGTCAGGCCTTTGTTCGACTACTTGTTTCAGGTCTGGTATTGGTGTTAACAGTAGATCAGATTAGCGGACTTTTCCTAGCAGCTACTGGAATCTTAGTCCTCTATGTCCTCTACTGGCTGGCACGCAACCAAAAAACACCTCAAAATCAGCCCAACTAGGCTGATTTTTCTGTTTTCTTACTCGTATCTATGCTATAATGTTCTTGATTGAAATTTTACAGGAGAGAAACATGACTAAACCAATTCGTGTGCGTTACGCACCAAGTCCAACGGGACTTTTACATATCGGAAATGCTCGTACAGCATTGTTCAACTATCTTTTTGCCCGTCATCATGGCGGTACTTTCCTTATTCGTATCGAGGACACAGACCGCAAGCGCCATGTGGAAGACGGAGAGCGTTCTCAGCTGGAAAACCTGCGTTGGTTGGGTATTGATTGGGATGAAAGTCCAGAAACCCATGAGCAATACCGCCAGTCTGAGCGTTTGGACATTTACCAGAAGTATGTGGATGAGCTCTTGGCAGAAGGCAAGGCCTACAAGTCTTACGTGACCGAAGAAGAGTTGGCGGCGGAGCGTGAGCGTCAGGAAGCTGCAGGCGAAACACCTCGCTACATCAACGAATACCTTGGCATGTCTGAGGATGAAAAAACGGCCTACATCGCAGAGCGTGAGGCGGCTGGCATTGTCCCAACTGTTCGCTTGGCTGTCAATGAAGCTGGTATCTACAAGTGGAATGACATGGTTAAGGGTGAAATCGAGTTTGAAGGTGGCAACATCGGTGGCGACTGGGTTATCCAGAAACGCGACGGTTACCCAACCTACAACTTTGCCGTAGTTATTGACGATCATTTGATGGAAATCTCACACGTTATCCGTGGGGATGACCACATTGCCAATACACCCAAGCAGCTCATGGTCTATGAAGCACTTGGTTGGGAAGCGCCAGAATTTGGTCACATGACTTTGATTATCAACTCTGAAACTGGTAAAAAGTTGTCTAAACGTGACACCAACACCCTTCAGTTTATCGAGGACTACCGTCGTAAAGGCTATATGCCGGAGGCTGTTTTCAACTTTATCGGTCTCTTGGGTTGGAACCCGGGTGGTGAGGAAGAGATCTTCTCCCGTGAGCAATTTATCCAACTCTTCGATGAGAACCGTCTCAGCAAGTCACCCGCTGCCTTTGACCAGAAGAAAATGGACTGGATGAGCAATGAGTACATCAAAAATGCTGATTTGGAAACTATTTTCAATCTTGCTAAACCATTCTTGGAAGAGGCTGGTCGCTTGACAGACAAGGCAGAAAAATTGGTGGAACTCTACAAGCCACAGATGTCATCTGCGGATGAAATCGTTGGTTTGACAGACCTTTTCTTCTCTGATTTCCCAGAATTGACGGATGAGGAAAAAGAAGTCATGGCAGGTGAAACTGTTCCGACTGTCCTCAATGCTCTTAAGGAAAAATTGGAAGCCATGACGGACGAAGATTTCCAACCAGATAATATCTTCCCACAAATTAAGGCTGTTCAAAAAGAAACAGGCATCAAGGGCAAAAACCTCTTCATGCCAATCCGTATCGCCGTTTCAGGCGAAATGCATGGACCAGAGTTGCCAAATACCATTTACCTACTCGGCCGTGAAAAATCTATCCAGCATATTGAGAATATGTTGAAGAGTTTGTAATGAACAAATCCCCACTGTCATATATGGCGGTGGGGATTTGTTATAGTTTAAAACTATGGAAATAAGCTTGAAAACGATATAACCAGTTTCTGAAAATTCATGGTATGATAGACTAATCACAAGAATTTAGGAGAGTGTATGGAAAATCATAATTTTGAAAATCAGGGTACTTTTAATCGAGAGATGAACAGTCGTCATTTGCAGATGTTGTCTATCGGTGGGGTAATCGGAACTGGTTTATTCTTAAGTTCAGGCTATACCATTGCACAGGCTGGGCCATTTGGAGCTATTGCGGCCTATCTATTTGGAGCTGTCATGGTTTACTTGGTCATGTTCTCTTTAGGTGAATTGTCGGTTGCAATGCCGGTGACTGGATCTTTCCACACCTATGCGACCAAGTTTATCAGTCCAGGTACTGGTTTCATGGTGGCCTGGATGTATTGGCTTTGCTGGGTCGTTGCTCTGGCCTCGCAGTTTGTGGGGGCAGCCCAGCTCATGCAACGCTGGTTTCCTAGTGTGCCGATTTGGATTTTTGCGACGATTTTTGCGGTTATTGTCTTTGGATTGAACACCCTATCTGTCGGTTGGTTTGCCAAGGCGGAGGATTCACTCTCGTCTGTCAAGGTCTATGCCATTGCAGCTTTTATCGTGCTTGGGACTTTGGCTATTTTTGGTATTTTGCCATTTGAGGGAACCAAAGCTGCGCCGCTATTTAACAATATCACAAGTAACGGCTTACTTCCTAACGGTCTGGTTGGTTTTATCACGGTCATGCTGTCTGTTAACTATGCCTTTTCAGGTGTGGAAATGATCGGAATTGCGGCAGGTGAAACAGATAATCCCAAGAAAGCTGTACCGCAAGCCATTAAATCGACAATCGGTCTCTTGGTCATCTTCTTTGTCCTAACAATCGTTGTTTTGGCAGCCTTACTTCCTATGTCAGAAGCAGGTGTGACAGAAGCACCGTTCGTACTTGTCTTGGACAAGATAGGTTTTCCTTATGCTGCTGACATTATGAACTTTATCATCTTGACAGCTATCTTATCTGCATCGACTTCTGGTCTCTATGCTTCAAGTCGTATGCTGTGGTCTTTGGCCAATGAAGGCATGATTAGTAAGGAATTGGTAAAAATTAATAAACACGGTGTTCCCATGCGTGGCATGATTTTGTCCATGATTGGTGTTGTAATCGCTTTGATTGCGTCTATTTATGCAGAAGATACAATCTTCCTGGCCCTAGTTTCTATCGCTGGTTTTGCGGTTGTCATTGCATGGTTGGCTATTCCGCTTGCACAAATCGGCTTCCGACGTGAATTTTTGAAGAATCATAGCGAAGATGAATTGGAATACAAGACACCCTTTTCACCAACTTTGCCGTGGATTACGGTTGTTTTGTTGGTTATTTCCATCATCGGAATCGGTTGGGATCCTTCTCAGCGTGCTGGTCTTTACTTTGGTGTGCCATTCATGATTGGCTGCTATATTTATCACTATATCCGCTTTAAAAAGTGGTAGGAGGGATCGAGTATGGGTCGTTTTAAAGAACTATTAGAACAAAAGGAATACATCATTTTGCACGGTGCTCTGGGAACAGAATTAGAGTTTCGAGGTCATGATGTATCGGGCAAGCTCTGGTCTGCCAAATATCTATTGGAAAATCCCGAGTACATCAAGGATATTCATAAGGACTACGTTCGTGCTGGGGCCGACTTGGTGACAACCTCAACCTATCAGGCGACCTTTGAAGGACTGGCAGAAGTTGGTTTGTTACCAGCAGAGGCAGAGGAACTCATTCGCTTGACCGTTGATTTGGCCAAGGAAGCGCGTGATGAGGTCTGGGCAGAATTGTCTGAAGCTGAAAAAGTACAACGAACCTACCCTCTCATTTCAGGTGATGTGGGTCCCTACGCTGCCTATTTGGCCAACGGTGCTGAATACACGGGTGACTATGGCAACATTAGTCTGTCAGAGTTAAAAGACTTCCACCGCCGTCGAATTCAGCTTCTCTTAGAACATGGGGCTGAGCTCTTGGCATTGGAAACCATTCCAAATGTTCTTGAAGCCCAAGCTTTAGTAGAGCTGTTGGTAGAGGATTTTCCAGAGGCTGAAGCCTATATCAGCTTCACATCACAGGACGGTCAGTCGATTTCTGACGGAACGTCTATTGAAAAAATAGCAGAGCTGGTCAACAGTAGTGAGCAGATTTTGGCGGTTGGTCTTAACTGTACGGCTCCTTCGCTCTATTCAGCCTTTCTCAGTCAGTTGAGAGAAAAAACGGATAAACCATTTGTCACCTATCCAAATTCTGGGGAAGTCTATGATGGAGCCACTCAAACTTGGAAGGAAAAAGCAGACGACAGCCATTCCCTTCTGGATAATACACTTGAATGGCACAAACTGGGTGCCAAGGTAGTTGGAGGGTGTTGCCGTACCCGACCAGCTGATATAACTAGCCTAGTTGCAGGTTTGAAATAAAAGTATCCCCGCTGTCACATGACGGTGGGGATTTGTCTGTTAGGGGAATTTAGCTTTCTAAAAATAGCCTCTCCACATAGCCTTTCTGCCTTGGAATGACTAGCTCTGTTTCCAGGAAATCTTTCAACTTTTCTTGTGGGACCCAGATGTAGTTGCTGGTTTCTTCGGCTTGGAGTTGGATAGCAGCTTTGTCCCAGTCGGTTTCAGCCCAGTAGCAGTGGAAAATGCACTGGTCATCATGGGCGATAAAGTGTGTATGGTGGCGGAGTTGGTCAGCTGTCAGCTCAATGCCTGTCTCTTCGCGGACTTCGCGTAATATGGCCTGCTCTGCTATTTCCCCAAACAAGGCCGAGCCTCCTGCTGTTGCTTCATAATAGTCAGGGTAGGAGGGCTTGGTGCTGTCGCGTTTCATGAAGAGAGTGCTGCCGTCGTGGTGGCGGATGATACATTCGACGACCAGGTGGTAGAGGCCGTGGGGAATGGATTCTCCTCGTGTGAGGGTGTGGTCGGTCAAGTGACCGTCGGCTGTGTAGGCGTTCCAGATTTCCATAGCTTGCTCCTTTTCTATCTTTCTATTATAGCATAGGAAATTTTCCTGTGAGCTTGTACGGACAAATGTGTGGTATAATGGGCTGACGAAAGTAAAGGAGAAATTTATGCAGCCTATTATTCCTCATCTCTGGTATGACACAGAGGCAAAAGAAGCGGTGGCTTTCTACGTGGACCTCTTCGGTGGCAAGCTTGACTGGACTTACACCATTACGGATACGCCTTCGGGTGATTCGGATTTGATTCAGTTTCAACTGGGCGATATGACCTTGGCGGCTATTAGTGCGGGTCCATACTTTAAGCTCAATGAATCCATGTCTCTCATGGTCAATGTAGCCAGCAAGGATGAAGTGACACGTTTGTACCAAGCCTTGTCAGAAGGCGGTCGTATTCTCATGCCTTTGGGAGAATATCCCTTCAGCCCTTACTATGTCTGGTTGGAAGACCGCTTTGGTCTGTCTTGGCAACTGTCTTATGCACCGGACTTGGACAAGCCATATCAGTTTGACATCTGCCTGCTCTTCTCACAGGACCAGGTTGGTTTGGCCCAGCCTATGCTAGATTATTACAAGGATAAGTTGCCTCAGGCTAGTGTCGGTCAACTTTCCTACTACGGTGAGGGGGAGGCTGCTGTTGAGGCTGCTAAACTGAATTATGCGGAACTTATCGTCGGTGGACAGAAAATGATTGTTATGGACCACGGTTACGGTGGCGAAGCGTCTTTCAACGAGGCCTTCTCGCTCATGGTCTATGTGGATAGTCAGGACGAACTCAATTTCTATTATGACCTCCTGTCAGCAGTGCCAGAGGCGGAAATGTGCGGTTGGGTCAAGGACCAGTTCGGTATTTCTTGGCAGATTGTACCGCGTATGTTGATGGAAGCATACGATACGGCTAGCCCAGAAACCGTCAAGGCTGTTAATGATGCCGTTCTGCAGATGCGTCGTCTGGATTTTGACCAGATTAAAGAGATTTTATCCTAAAAAGCTGACTTCGGTCAGTTTTTCTTCTTGTGGACAGTCAACAGAGAAGTTTTTTCAAATGCAACTGAGGTGGTAGATTATTTGGCTAGCAAGGGAATGCCCTTTCGCCAGGCTCATGAAATTATTGGAAAACTGGTCTTGGAATGCAGCAAGGCAGGTTACTATTAACAAGATGTGCCCTTGGAATGCTACCAAGAAATTTCTGATTTGATTGAATTGGACATCTACACGGCACTTCAATCAAAAACAGCAGTCCACCGTGTCAATCGCTTGACGGGACAGTTTTTGCATAATTTTATCTGCGAATGCAACAAGCAAATGAGCAATTACTAGTTTCAAAAAGCCTCTAAACGTGATGTTTATTGGCTTTTTTGAATTTTATGGTATAATAGAGGTAATTTTGAAAGATGGAGTGACGGTTTGAAGAAAAGCTATCGTGTCAAGCGTGAACGAGATTTTAATGACATTTTTACAAAAGGAAAGAATGTAGCCAATCGGAAGTTTGTGGTTTACTGCTTACCCAAGGACCAGGCTCATTTCCGAGTAGGCCTATCTGTCAGCAAAAAATTGGGAAACGCTGTCATGAGAAATCGCATTAAGCGAAGACTTCGCCATGTCCTGATAGAATGCCAGCAAGAGTTGGTGACGGATGACTTTGTAATCATCGCTCGTAAAGGAGTTGAAGAGCTGTCCTATCAGGAAATCAAGAAAAACCTCATCCATGTTTTAAAACTAGCTAAATTATACCAGGAAGGTGTTGCGATTGAAAAAGAATCTTAAGTGGGCTGGGCTACTGACCACAACTCTACTCGTGCTAACCGCTTGTGGAACAGGAACAGCCTCCAGTCAGTCTTCGGGCGCATGGAATGGATTGATTCATTGGTTTGCTAGCATTATTCAATTCTTGTCCATCAACGGTCAGATTGGTATCGGGATTATTCTCTTTACGATTATCATTCGGACTATCTTATTGCCTTTGTTCCAAATTCAAATGAATTCTTCGCGTAAGATGCAGGAACTTCAACCCCAGCTACGTGCTTTACAGGAAGAGTATGCTGGAAGTGATATGGATACTCGTCAGAAATTATATGAGGAAACACGAAAACTCTATAAAGAGAACGGTGTCAACATGACCTCATCCATGTGGCCACTCTTAATTCAGATGCCGATTTTGCTAGCTCTCTATCAAGCTCTGATAACGGAGGAAGCTCTCAAGGTTGGACAGTTCCTCTGGGTAAATCTTGGTGAAGCTGACCCCTATTTTATCTTTCCAGTTTTAGCAGCAGCCTTCACCTTCTTAAGTACTTGGTTGGCCAATAAGGCAGCCATTGAGAAAAACGGTGCCATTACAGCTATGATGTACATCATGCCAGTACTGATTTTCTTCTTTGCTGTTACAGCCGCTAGTGGTGTGGCCCTGTACTGGACGGTATCTAACGCTTATCAAGTGGTTCAAACCTTGGTGTTTAATAATCCTTTTAAAATCATAGCAGAGCGTCAAGCTAAAATTGATGCTGAAAAAGAGCGTCAAGCTAAAATCAGACGGGCTCAGAAAAAGGCTCGCAAACAGAAGTAGGATGAAACGAATAGGAGAGAGAAAATGAAATTTACAGGTGCAAATGTTGAAGAAGCCATTCAAAATGGTCTAGAAGAATTGAATATTCCCCGTAAGAAGGCACATATCACTGTTGTAGCGCGTGAGAAGAAAGGTTTCTTTGGTTTTGGTAAAAAACCAGCCATCGTAGATATTGATGTTATCAACGAAACAACAGTTGTCAAAGCCAACCAAAAGGCTGTTCGAGGCGTTCCAAGTGAAATCAATGAACTCAATGAGCCAGTCAAGAGTGTTTCAGAAGCTACGATTGATTTAGGAAAAGTTGTTGCGGCAGTTAAGGAATTTGAAAAATCTGGTCAAACGCTTGATGATGAGATTAAGGCTCAGATTTTGAAGAACGAAAAAGAAGCGACAACCATTCTTGAAGAAACTGGGCGCATTGAAATTCTTTCTGACGAATTGTTAGCAAGTGTAAGTCAGACACCTACTCCAGAAGAAGTGACTAGCCCAGAGCCAGTTGTCAAGGATGAATTTGCTGATTTAAATATCAAAGTGGAGCCCCAGTATGACATTGAACAGGTTGTTGCAGAGGTTTCTGCCTACATCCAAGAAATTCTAGACGACATGGATGTGGAAGCAAGTATTGAAACCAGCTATAGCCGACGTACAATCAATATCCAAGTCGACACCAATGAACCAGGACGTGTCATTGGCTATCATGGTAAAGTTTTGAAGGCCTTGCAACTCTTGGCTCAGAACTTCCTTTACAACCGTTACGAACGTAATTTCTACATTACCATCAATGTGAATGACTATGTAGAACACCGTGCAGAAGTTCTTCAAGGCTATGCGCAAAAATTGGCTGAGCGTGTCTTGGTTGAACAGGAAGCCTACCACACAGACCCTATGTCAAGCAGTGAACGTAAAATTATCCACCGCATTATTTCTAAGATGGATGGTTTGACTAGCTATTCAGAAGGTAGCGAACCAAACCGCTATGTAGTGGTAGATATTGAAGGACATCGCGATTAAGAAGAGGCTCAGCCTCTTTTTTTCAATGTTTTTTCTTAATCTGATTGAAAATAGAACAGAATAGCTTGACAAACCCCCAGATTTTATATAAAATAGTTTGGTATGTTTAGTAACTGATCAAAACTAGCCGGCTAAACGAATACAAGAATCTAAGAGGAGGTATTCATCGTGAAACGTACTTTTCAACCAAGTAAAATCCGTCGCGCACGTAAACACGGTTTCCGTAGCCGTATGGCAACTAAAAATGGCCGTCGCGTGTTAGCAGCTCGTCGCCGTAAGGGACGTAAAGTTCTTACAGTAGCATAAGAATACAACTAAAACCAGCAGAAACTCGAGTCTGCTGGTTTTTTCGTCCTTATTTCACATTGAGGAGATGCTTTTCGATAGCCTTGGCCAAGCCAGATTCATTATGGCTGTCTGTGATATCATCCGCGAACTTGAGTAGGGATGGACTTGCATTTTTCATGGCAATGCCAAGCCCTGCCCATTGGAGCATTTGGATATCATTGTCCCCATCTCCAACCGCCATGACTTCCTCTGGAGTTATGCCGAGCTTCTCTGTTAGTCTAGCCAAGGCACTAGCCTTACTAACTCCTTTTGGAAGGACTTCAAAAGCATAGTCTAAACTACGGACAGGTTGGAAGTTTTCTGCTAGTTGGTTACCGTAAGCTAGTTGCAGTTGATCCAGTTCCTCAGCCTCTCCCATAAAAATCGGCACAAGGACAGGTATGTTTAAGGAGCGAAAATTCTCCAAGTCTGTATGGTAAAGGATAGAAGATTCGATGATAGCATCATTTTTCGTGGCCTCATTGAGCTCTTGTCCCAGTGCATAATTAGCATGAGGTGTAAAGAGGACTAGGTTAAGACCAGGGAATTCCTCCAGAAGTTTGACTAATTGTTCAACATGAGCTAGCAGTGTCGATTGATAAGACAGGATAGACCAGTCATCAGTCGAAAGGGTTAGACAGCCGTTGTTGCCAATGGCATAGGGGGAATGTGGCAACTGCAATTGGTCAAAGTAGGGTTGAATACCAGACAGGGGTCGTCCTGTACACAGTACCACCATTATTCCAGCCTCGGCAACTTGTCGCAAGGCCTGCTGGTTGCGAGGGGAAATCTCCTTTTTATCGTCCAACAGAGTTCCATCCATATCAATAGCGAGTAGTTTAATCATTATTTATTCTCCTTTTCAGATTATTGTAGCATATTCTCTACAAAACTGTCTTGAAAGCTAGAGGTCTAAAGTATGGTATAATGGTAGAAAAGAAAGAGAAGTAAGATGATAGAAATTTTCGATACCCATACCCACCTCAATGTTGAGCAGTTTGATGGTCGGGTCCAAGAAGAATTAGATTTTGCCAAGGAGATGGGGGTCACCCTCCACAACGTCGTCGGTTTTGACCGAGCAACCATTGACAAGGCTATGGAGCTTGCTGACCAGCATCCCGAAATCTATCTGACATTGGGTTGGCATCCGACAGAGGCTGGCACCTATGACGAGGAAGTAGAACGTTATC